>JALYLZ010000153.1 GCA_030774015.1 Actinomycetota bacterium
TAGAGCACCGCCTGCTGGCGTTCGAGCGACGCTACGAGACCACCGCCAAGCCGTTCCAGTGGAAGTTCACCCGGAGGGACCTACGCAACCTGATGCGGCGGCTCGAAGAGCGACAGATCCTTTCCCCGGCGGCGTGAGCCAGGCCGCTGGTCAAAGGAATACGTTGGCGAACTTACGAGCCAGAGCACTTAGCCCCCCTAACGACACCCGTGTAGTTTGTGCAACTCCAGCAAACACCCGTGAACTTCTGCGAACGGGGGGCACGTCTCCCGGTGTCCACCCCGCCTGGTGTCGTCGCGGTCGCGCTCGTCTCTGTGGTGCCGGTGCGCCTGTAACTCAGCTCTCGCCGTGGTCGTGCTTGTCGGCGCTATGCCCCCTCGGCCTCAGTGCAGGGACGAGCCTGACCGGAGCATCGTCGGGAGTCGTGCCGCTCAATCCTTGAAGCCGGGTCAAGGATTGGGAGCATGGGAGCGCGAGGCACCATCCCGATGCCGGCCAACGTCCGCGAGCTGCACGGCAACCGTCACAAGCCGGCGGCCGAAGGTGTGCAGGCTGTCGTTGCCGCTCCCACTCCGCCGGCGGACCTCGACGCCGAGGCGAAGCGCGAGTGGAAGCGGGCGGTGGTGGAGCTCACCCGTCTGCGTCTGCTCTCGCTTCTCGACCGGGCCCTGCTTGTCACGTATTGCGAGGCGTGGTCAGTCAACCGCAAGATGGAGCAGCCGAAGCGGGCGGAGTGGTACCGGCTGAACGTCCTCCCTCTCGCCAAGGAGCTGGGGCTGACCCCGAACGCGAGGCTCAGGATGCGAGCGCCCGAGGTGGAGACCGCCGACGCGGAAGGACTCGACTGATGGCGCTCCCCGGAGCCATCGTGAATGTGCGGCTGGATCTCCTGGAGGAGCCGCAAGCCCTCTGGTGTGATCGTTGCTTCCTTCCCTCGCTGCTGTCTGTCCCGGTAGCCGTTTCGTTCGACGGTGAGCTTCGCAGCATCGGCACCTACACGTACTGCTGAGCTCTCGAACCCCCGGTGCCCCTGCCCGGGCGGCAATCAGCGCGGCCTCAAGCTGGGGCCAGCGGAGCGCGAGATCGACTGCCTCGATTGCCCTCTCCAGGTCCCGTCTCGGCCGAGTGGTCGAGTGGTCCTCCCTCTTGATGGAAGCACCCCGACGGCGCCGCGGCGTGGCGCCGGCGTACTTCTCGAACTCCTCGGGGGAGGGCGATGGGACCGCTTTGCCACCCTCGCTTCTTGCCATGGGGGCAGAGTAGATCGAGGTGCTGACGGCTGAGCAGGAGGCCGCACTGGAGCGCCCGCTCCGTGATTGAGCGGGCCCGGCGGCCGAGCTATTCCTCGCCCGTGCAGGGGCGACGAGCTGGCCGTCGGCCGCCGGTACGGGATGCGGCTGGTAGTGCGGACGGGCGTGCTCCTCGTCCAGGTTCAGCTCCTGGAGAAGGTCGGCCGGAAGCGCCACGTCAAGGTCCGTCACCTGGACAGCCCGCCGCCCGGCCTCGAGAAGTACGTCCGAACGCGGAACCTCGTCGTGGCCTGGGGGGAGCGCAAGGCCTTCCTTCGGGACGAGGAGCGCGCCGCCAGCTGGAGCGGACCTGAGAAGACGCTGAGAGAGAGGCTCCGATGGGAACGGTCTCACGGCTCGCGCAGGACCGTGGCGGCCCGGACGCGGTTGACGGCGAGGAGCGCGCCGCCGAGGGCCACCGCCGAGGTGGCCACCATGAACCCGACGAGGCCGGCGAGCGAGGCGATTGGAACGCTCAGCAGCGGCGGTGGGAGGTTGAAGAAGAGCCCCAGCACCCGGACCGTGAGCATGCCGAGGCCGAGCCCGACCGGCACGCCGATGAGCACGCTGCCCAGGACCGCGGCCATCCCCTCCTGTCCTGGTCCGGTCAGGACCTGCTGCGTGCTGGCCCCTGTCGCGCGGAGGATCGCGAACTCCCTGCGACGTTCGAGGACGAGGAACGCCCCCAGGACCGCCACGCCGATCGCCGCCACCAGCGCCCCCCCCAGCGACTCGATCCTGCTCAGTCCTCCCAGGTTGAGTGCCGTCAGCCCGCGCTGCGTCGGATTGCCCAGGGTCGATACGCCGAACTTCCCGTTGAGTGGACCCCGACGAAGCTCGGCGGCCACAGCGGTCGCCGAGCGTCCGGGCGCGACGCGGGCCAGGTAGAAGTCAGGCGGGGCCACCACCGATGGAGGCAGGATCGCGGTCGAAGTGACCATCTCCGAGAAGGGGGAATCCGGCGGGAAGGATCGGAACACGCCCACGACTTGCAGCTTCAAGTTCGTGCTGTTCTCGAAGTCGTCGGGGTAGATGATCAGCGGGAGCGTGTCGCCGGGGCGCACCGCGAAGTCGTGTGCGACCTCCGTCGAGACGACGACCCCCATGGGGTCGGCGGCGAGGCCGTCGAAGCCTCGGCCGTCGACGATCCGGGGCGCGACGGTGACCGTCGCCTGATAGGAGGCGAGGTCGACGGCCAGGATGGTCTTGCGGTCGCCCCCCGCCCGCGCCGGGACCAGACGGAACGGGCTGGTCGCCACCACGCCCGACCGATCGAGCGACGGGAGCGTGAACAGCGGGTCGCCCGGCGTGAGCCGGAGATCCGATCCCAGGGCCGACCGGGCGTCGGCCACCTTGGCGGTCCGGTACGTGGCCGCGAAGGCGACCACCTCGGTGCCGAAGGCCACGGCCAGGGCCCCGAGCAAGAGTGCGATCGCGGTTCGCGCCGGGCGCCGCCCGAACCATCGCAGGGACGCTCCTCCCCACGATGACAGCGGGCGGGCCCGCTCCGGGCGGGTCCGGCGGGTGAGGACGGCCAGCATGCCGCGGATGGACAACAGACCGAGACCCAACCACAGGGCGATTGGCGCGAGCAGCACGTAGAACGACAGGGCCAGGGACGTGATCGAGCCGGTGGGATCCTGTTTCAGCCCTCCGGCCAGCGCGTTGATGCCGAGGATCCCCCCGCCCACGGCGATGGCGACCACGTCCAGGTAGGCCCTTCGCCACACCGGCGTCCACCCCCGCTCCAGCAGTCGGCGCTCCAGCGCCACCTCGGAGCGACGGCTGGCCCGACGGAGACGCACGAGCCGGATCCCCGTCACCAGCGCACCCACGCCGAGGGCCAGGAGGACGTTGATCACGATCCGGCCGGGCGAGGTCCCGCTCCACACCGCGTGCCCGGTGACCGCACCCACGGCGAGCGCCGCCACGACCAACCCGATGATGGAGCCCACGAACCCGGCGATCCCCGCCTCGGCTGCGGCCACGCCCGCCACCTGCCCGCCGGTCGCTCCGCGCAGCCGGAGGAGGGCCTCCTCGCGGCGGCGGGCCTCCGCCAAGGCGGAACCCGCGGCGATCCCGAGCGCCCCCGCCACCAGCACGCCCGGGATCCCCAGCAGCAGGAAGAGAATCTTCGCGTTCGTGGCGTCGATCGAGGCTTCCGTCAGCGTCTCGAGCGTATTGTCGGCGACGAGGGCAGCGCCTGCCGCCTGTCGCTCGAGCGTTCGCCGGAACTGACCTGAGAAGTTCGCCGCACGCGCAGGGTCCGACGGGTATGCCAAGTGGTCCACGCTGACGTGGGCCTCGAGGCTGGCGGACGGCAGCTCGTCGGAACCGGGATCGAACGGCGGGAGCCCGCCGCTCGTCGCCCATTGGCGCAGGACGGGCAGCACGGCCCGTTCGAAGGTCGAGAAGTCGATGATCAGGGCACGGGGAAGGGTGACGATGTCGCCCTGCACCTCGCCGTACGGGACGGAGAACCAGGTGGTGGCCCGCCGGAGGTCGGCCGTGCCGGTCACGGGAAGCGTCAGCGCGAGCGGTGGGGCGTCGCCGGGCAGGCTGATCGTGATGGACTTCGCGGAGCCGAAGCCCGGGGTGTCGTGCAACGACTGGTCGAGCATCGCCCCAGACGCGAGCTGCCCGCTCACGACGCGAAGCCAGGGGCGGTGCTGGAGGTAGCTGGGGTCCACGGCGAACAGACGCGCGGTCCACCCACCCGAAGTGCCGGCGGCGTGCACGACTACATCCGCGGCGCCGAACGGCTCCACGCTTCGTACGCCTGGGACAGCGGAGAGCCGCCGACTCAGCTTCCCGACGTCCACGTTCAGTGAGGTCGTCAGGGCACGCATCTCGATCTGCACCGGTGCGAGCGCGACTCGAGTCATGGAGCGGGCGGCATCGTCCACGAAGAACAGGGTGGCCCCGAACATGGCCACAGGAAAGGCGACCCCCAGGGCTCCCAGCACCAGCCGGCGAGGGGCGCGGCGGACGGTCTTGCGGACGAGCCACAGCGTCATGGCTCGAGCCTCCCCGAATGTAGACGCAGGATCCGGTCGGCGTGACGCGCGACAGCTGGATCGTGCGTGACCAGCACGACGGCCGACCCCCGCTCCCTCGACGCCGACACGAGCAGGTCGGTCACGGCCTGGCCGGTGACGGAGTCGAGGCTTCCCGTCGGCTCGTCCGCCAGGACGACGGCGGGCTCGTTCACCAGCGCCCGGGCGATGGCGACGCGTTGCTGCTGGCCGCCGGAGAGCTGGTCGGTGAGCTTGGCGCCGTCCCCGTTCAGCCCGACTCGCTCCAGCGCTTCGGCCAAGCGACGGCGGCGAACGTCGGGCTCCACACCGTCGAGCAGCATCGGGACCTCCACGTTCTCCGCCGCCGTGGCCTGCGGCAGGAGCGTGAGCCCCTGGGCGATGAACCCGCAGGAACGCCGACGGAACCGAGCCCGTTCCGCCCCTCGCAGCGTGCTCCAGTCCACCCCGTTCACTCGAACCGTTCCCTCGTCAGGCTCGTCGAGCCCGCCCAGGAGGAAGAGCAGCGTGCTCTTGCCGGACCCGCTCGGGCCCATCACCGCCACCACCTCGCCCGCAGGGACGCTGAGCGACGCACGGTCGAGCCCGCGCACGGTCTTCCCGCCCGCCTCGAACGTTCGGGTCACGCTCACGACGTCCACCGCCGGCACGTCAGTCGGCATCGAACACCTGTCCGTCGCGCATGGTGAGCCGCCGATCCGCGCGCTCGGCCACCTGCGGGTTGTGGGTGACCGTGAGCAGGGTTGCTCCTTCGCGGTTCCGCAGCTCTGCGAGCAGGTCGAGGACGGCGGAGGCCGTCTCCTCGTCGAGCTCGCCGGTCGGCTCGTCGGCCAGGAGGATCTTCGGTTCCGGCGCCAGGGCCACGGCAATGGCGGCCCGCTGCGCCTCTCCTCCCGAGAGCTGGGCCAAGGTGTGGCGCCGCCGCTCCGAGAGCCCGACCCGTTCGAGCAACTCGTCTACCCGGGCCCGCACCGCTCGCCGGGGCCTGCCTTCCAGTCGCAGCGGCAGCGCGACGTTGTCGCCCGCGTCCAGGAGCGGATGGAGGTTGTCCCGCTGGAGCACCACCCCGACCGAGCGCCGGCGCCAACGAGCCCGATCCGGAGGTGAGAGCCGGGTGATGTCCTGCATGTCGACCATGACGGAACCGCCGTTTGGCTCGATGAGGCCGGCCAGCACGTGCACCAGCGTGCTCTTCCCGCTCCCCGACGGCCCCATGACGCTCGTCCACGACGCCCGCTCGAGGACCAGCCCCGCGTCCCGCAGCGCCACCGTCTCCACCTCCGTCTCACGGTAGATGTGGTAGAGCCCCCGGGCCTCCACCACGGGCCCGGCCCGCCCGGAATCGACAGACGCCGCCGTCATTTCGTGGCCAGGAGCGTGGAGAGCTGCACGACCTCGTGATGCCCGTTGACCACTCCGTTCAGGGCGACAATGCCGACGCCGCTCGCGTAGAACTTGTGCTCGAGCTTGGCCACGTCCAGCTGGTCGGTGTTCTCCGTCACCACCACGTTGTGGTAGGCGCCCGCAGGGGTCTTCACCGACGCGTCTGCACGCAGGACCTTGGCGACGTCCTCCGCCACGCCCGGCCGGTATTCCTCGCGGTACGGGCCGTCGGGAGTCGGATGCGCGGGCATGACGATGCCCGGCAGGGCGCCGTCGATCCCGGCTTCCCAGGATCCTGCAGTGCTGGTGACGGCGCCGTTCTTCAGTTCCTTCGTGTCTTCGCCGAAGTACCACACGTTGCCGGCCGTGTCCTGCGCGTACCAGTCGGTGGTCCGTTCCTCCAGGGCGCCGGTCACGATGTCTCTGACCACGATGCACTGGACCCCCATGATCGTCTTCGTGTCAGTGGTGACGGTGACCTCGATGCGCAGCGGGATGCCGTCGCGGGTCCCCGTGTAAACGGCCGTCGTTCCCGGCGTGAACGGCATGTAGGGGTTGGTGATGGCGGTCGAGAAGTTCGCCGAGTCGATCGTCGGATGATAGGGCGGGAACGAGTATCGAGGGGATGGAGCCGCGGTGCCGGTCGGGACGGGCACCGACGAGGTCGGCGGGGTCCCGCCGGCCGAGCTGCACGCGGCCAGTGCGGCCGCGGCCCCCATCAGAACGATCAGCTTCCGGATCATGGCTTCCTCCTCACCTAGGGCAACGCTACGGTAGGAGGACCCCGATAAGAGCCTGCTGAGAGGAGAGCGGGGCCTTCCGGGGCGCCGAGAACTCGAGGCGTTCTCAGCGCTCGCTTATGTTCCCGGGGGTAGCCTGAGCAGGGAGGTTCCCGGTGCGTGTGCTGGTCGTGGAGGACGAGGCGCCAATGGCCGACGTGCTGAAGCGCGGCCTGGAGGAGGAGGGCCTCGCCGTGGACGTGGCCGGGACGGGAGACGAGGGGGCGTGGTTCGCTCGCGAGTACGACTACGACGCCATCGTGCTCGACCTCATCCTGCCCGACCGGCCGGGCTTCGATGTCCTCGCCGAACTTCGGAAAGCCGGGCGGTGGGCCCCGGTGCTGGTCCTCACGGCTCGGGACGCGGTGGAGGATCGGGTCCGGGGGCTCGACCTCGGTGCCGACGACTATGTGACGAAGCCGTTCTCCTTCGACGAACTGCTTGCGCGGCTCCGGGCGCTGATGCGACGCGGCGCGACGGAGCGGCCGTCGGTGCTGTCTGTCGGGGACCTGACGTTGGACCCGGCCACCCGCGAGGTGCGCCGTGGCGACGCCGAGATCTCGCTTACCCCCAAGGAGTTCGCGCTCCTGGAGTTCTTCATGCGCTACCCAGACCGCGTCATCTCGAAGACTGAGCTCATTGAACACGTCTGGGACTTCGCCTTCGACAGCGATTCGAACGTCGTCGAGGTCTACGTCGGGTACCTCAGGCAGAAGATCGACCGGCCGTTCGGGGGTCGGAGCCTGGAGACCGTCCGGGGGGCCGGCTACCGACTCCGCGCCGACCATGAGCGTGCGGACCTCGCTTAGGCTTCGCCTGACCCTCGCCTTCGCCGTGGGTATGGCGGTGGTCCTCGCCGCGCTCGGCGCCTTCCTGTACGTCCGGATGGGGGCAACGCTGCTGCAGAGCGTGGACCTCGATCTGCGGTCCCGCGCGGGGCTGACGCTGCCCGCTCTCAAGCCGAACGGCCCCCTGCCGGTCGCGACCGGGCACAAGCTGATCGACCCCGACGAGGCCTACGCCCAGGTCCTCGACCGAGAGGGACGGATCGTCGACACGACGCCAGCGGTGGCCCGTGCGCCCATGGTCGATGCCGCCACCCTCCGATCGATCTCGCGCCCGACGTTCCTCACCCGGAAGGTCGTGGGCGTGGACGATCCGTCGCGGCTGCTGGTTGTCCCCGTTCGAGTGGGAGGGGTGGGGTTGCTGCTCGCGCTCGGCGCACCGCTCGGCGATCGAAAGGAAGCGCTCTCCAACCTCCTCCTGATGCTCTCGGTCGGCGGCCCCGGGGCGCTCGCGCTGTCCTCGTGGGCCGGTTGGGCGCTGGCCGGCGCCGCCCTTCGCCCCGTCGAGCGGATGCGGCGAGAGGCGGAGGCGATCTCCGTGTCCGACGTGGAGGCTCGCTTGGCCGTAGCGAGCACGAGCGAGCTGGCTCGGCTCTCCGAGACCTTCAACGACCTGCTGGCGCGATTGCAGGAAGCCCTGCAGCGGGAGCACCGGTTCGTGGACGACGCGAGCCACGAGCTGCGCACGCCGCTGGCCACGCTGAAGGCCGAGCTCGACCTGGCGCTGGCGCGGCCACGCGACGCCGCCGCACTGGAGGCCACGGTTCGCTTGGCGTCGGTGCAGACCGATCGGCTTGTTCGCCTGGCGCAGGATCTGCTCGTGCTGGCCCGGACCCGCGGGGGCCGGCTCCCCGTCCGGCGGGTCGATGTCTCCTTCCGTGGCCTGCTGGAGGAGGCTGCGGCTCCATTCCGGGAACGAGCAGCTTCCCATGGAGGTGTCCTCCATGTGGACGCCCCCGACGAGCCCGTGCACCTCGATCCAGACAGGATCCGGCAGGCGGTTCAGAACCTTCTGGAGAACGCGCTCAGCCACGGCGGGTGTTCTTCCGTCCGGGTCGCGGGCATTCGGGAGAACGGGACGCTCCGAATTCGGGTGGACGACGATGGCCCCGGCTTCCCGCCGCAGCTCGTCGACGGAACCGTCTTCCACCCGTTCGTCGGAGGGCCCTCGACCGATGGTCAGGGCGGCGCCGGGCTGGGACTCACGATCGTGAAGGCGGTCGCTGAGGCGCACGGCGGGCACGCCACCGCCGAGAACCTGGACGGGGGCGGCGCCCGCGTGGAGCTCGTCTTTGACGCGTGAGGCCATGCGTTCTTCGGGCGGGGGTCCAAGAGAGAAGCTGTCCGGCCGATCGGCGGGCTCGACGCCCCACCGGTACACGCCGTTGTGCCCCACGCTGTAGCGCCCGGGCTCGGGGAAGTAGGCGAGACCATGCGGGCCGTTGCCGACCCGGATCGCGCGCAACACGTGGCCCGTCGACGTGGAGATCACGGAGACCGAGTCGCCGAAGCGGTTCGACGCCCACAGCGTGGAACCGTCGGGGGAGACCTGCAGCATGTCGGGAGACCCACCCACATGCCACTTCGCCACCTGCCGCCGGGTCCGGAAGCTGATCACAGAGATGCTCCCCTCGATCCGGTTGCTCACGTACAGGAACCGACCGTTCCGGCCTACGGCGAATCCGTGGGCCCCTACCCCCGTGCGGATGAACGAGATCTGCCGGAGGTGGACGGGATCGACGACGGAGACGCCGGAGAGGCCCTGGTTCGCCACGTAGAACACCTTTCCGTCGGGCGACACCTTGACGTCGATGGGGCGCCCTCCCACCTGGATCGTCCCGGTGATGGCCATGGTCTTCGTGCTCACCCGCACCACGATGCCGCTGTACTCGCAGCTCACCAGGAGATAGGACCCGTCCGCGGAGAAGTCCATGTGGTCGGCCCCCGGCCAGGGGATCTTCACCTGCTTGAGGAGCTGCCAGGTGTGGGGGTCGCGGAACTGGATGAGCTGGTCGTACTCGGCGACCACGATGGCTTTGGTCCCGTCGGGGGTGAAGTACAGGTTGTACGGGCTTGCCACCGGGATGCTCCGGAGGATCCTTCCGGTGCGAGGGTCGATGACCTGGAGCCGGTCGCTCCCCGGGTTGTCCACGTACAGATGCTTGAGGTCCCACGACGGGGTGACGTGGTGGGGCTGGCCGCCCACGCGCAGCTGCCTCACGACCCGATACGTTGTCGGATCGATCACGTCCACGGTCCCGTCCAGCGTGTTCGGCACGTACACCCGCTCGGGAATCCCCCGCACGGTGGGGCTGAAGTCCTGAGGTCCGTCCGCCGCGTACACGGAGCTGAGGGGAGGAAACGGCAATGCGTAGCTGTGACCCGGCGGGGAAGGGGTGGGACCCTTCGATGTGGCGGGAGGGCTCGGAGCGGTTGGCGCGGACGCCGGTGTCGGTGTCCGTCGCGTGATGGCGTGATGTTCGGCGGCATCGGGACCCTCAGTAACCTCGCCGGCCAGGGCGGCACCCATGCCCAGAATGTTGAGCACAACCAGCGAGATCAGCGTCACCCGCCAGGAGGGGAGGCGGAGATTGCGGTGCACGTGTCCGCCCGGGGTCATGTGCGCGGATCGTACCCCGGCACCGGCCTTTGAACGCGGGTCGGCGCGGAGCGCCGCCACACGGGGCCGCTGCACCGTGGAGCCGGCCATGACATCACGGCTTCCAGCCTGCTGGCCTTCGCCATGCAGTTGGCCGGCTGTGTCCTGATCCGTCCAGGGCTCATGCCGTGACATGGGGGGGCGGCGCTCGTCGCGGCCGCCCCCCGGGATCGGGTCTCGAGGTGCTCTATGTCAGGGCTGCTCTCCGTTCGCGGTATCGCAATTCGGAGGGCATTCGTGGTTGACGTCTTGGCCGGCGGGATCCTCGTGGGTATCCGTCTCGTTGCCGCCACCGTTCTCCGAGTCGGTCTCGGACTCGGAAGCGCTCTCCGATTCGTCCCCATTCTGCGACCCCTGCTCGCCCGTCGGTCCGCTCGGCCCGGTAGGCCCGGACGCGTAACGAAGCGACCCGAGGCTGGCGTGCAGCTTGGAGGATGCCTTCGCGACGTGGGCGTGGCCCACCGATTTGACGGTCCGGGTGGTCCCTTGCCCCTTGTAGGAACTCGGGTGTGTCCGGGAGCTCGATGGTCCGGCACCGATCGTGAGCCACAGCCCCAGAGCCAGCGTGACCGTGACTGAAACGACTGCCAGTACCTTCCGCATTTCATTCACCTCCTCTCGTCGGAAGGACCGTACCCGAGGCTCTGTGAGACGACCGTGAAAACGGGGGCCTGGACGCCAGTTCTCAGCGAAGCCTCATCCCGATGCAACGGCGGGTTCGGATGGGGCGACGTGCCGGGTCAAGGGATGGCGGAGACCTCGGTGGTGTGACCGATCCGGGGAGCGACCCCGGGGGCAGGGCGAGCGAGAGGTGCTTCCCTTGCCCGCCTCGCTGGGCCAGATCCTGCCCCCCTGGGCGTTCACGATCTCCCGGCAGATCGCGAGCCCCAGCCCAGCGTGATCGCTCGAGCGCTCGATCAGCTGCCCACCCGAGGTCAGGGATCTGGGCGCCGTGCTCTCCAGGGGGGAGCTTGCAAGGAGCGGAACCGCGATCCGGAAGCAGCGTGACCTACGCACTGCTCCCTTCTTCGCTCTCGACCCGCTGCCCGATTGGAGCGCCGATGTCCGGCCCGCGACTAGGCTCTCCCGGCCGCGAGCGTGCTCACAGGACCCTCAGGACCTCGACCCGGGCCCCGTGTCGACGCTCGGGCCATCGCGCGCGAGGACGCTTGAGGCGGCGAGGGGCGAACCGGTCGGGCCTTGTCGACTCTCTCAGGACTGCTCGCCGTTGGTCGTTTCGCAGTCCGGCGGCCGCTCATGTTTCATGGCCGGGCCGTTGGGGTCCTCCCCTAAGCGGCACGTTCGCCGAAGTGGAGCGGGGGACGAGGCTTCCGTCCCCTGCTCACCAACAGCGATCTCCGTTAGCCCACCTCCAGAGGTCGACAATCCGGGGGACACTGATGGTCCGCACCCTGGGCATCTCCTGGGTCCCCGGCCACATCGTCGCTGTTGCTCTCGGACTCGCTGGCGGACTCGTCACTCGAGCCCTGAGGCTGCGAGCTCGGGGACGTCGAGACGGCCTTGGAGCTGCTCAGGCTCGCCGTGGCCGCGTGTGTCTGTGGGGTCTTGATGATGCTCGCGACCCGGGCGGGGGCGGGCTTGGCACTGGAAGGCCGATGAGCGGAGGCAGCCGATCCGATCCCGAGCCACAGCCCCACTGCCAGCGTGAGTGCGAGAGCGATTCCCATCACCAGCTTTCGCATACCCTTCACCTCCTTCCGATTCCACGGCCCGCACCGTAGCAAGAGGCCGATGAAACCAGGGTGAGAGTCCCGCTATGGACTCCGGAGGGGGAGAGCGAGCGAGAACGAACTTCCCCGCTTCAACTCGCTCTGCGCCGACATACACCCACTGTGGGCCTCCATGATCTCCTTGCAGATGGCGAGGCCAAGCCCGCTACCTCCCTCGCGCCGAGACCGGGCGGAGTCCACCCGGAAAAAGCGGTCGAAGACGTGGGGCAGCACGTCCGGCGGAATGCCGGATCCCGTATCGGCAACGGTGAGTCCCGCCTCGCCCGCTCGGCACCACACCGAGACGGTGACCGCCTCGCCCCGGCCCGAATACTTGATGGCGTTCTCAACGAGATTGGCGACCACCTGCTCCAGCCGATCTCGGTCTGCCCACACCGAAGCGCCGTCTCCCTCGACGTCGATGCGAATCCGCTTGGCGTCCGCGAGCGGCCGCATGTTGTCGGCGACGGTCGCGGCCACGTCGTGAAGGTCGACGGAGGAACGGAGGAGCTCCAACTTGCCTTCGTCGATCCGCGCCAGCGTCAGGAGGTTTGCAACCATGCGGCTCATCCGCTCGACCTCCTCGCGGGCGCTCTCTAGGACACCTCGAGCCTCGGGTGAGAGCTGGTCCGACCGAAGGCTGACGTCGATCTCCGAGGCCATCACCGCAAGTGGGGTGCGGAGCTCGTGGGACGCGTTGGCCACGAACCGGCGCTTCTCCGCCACGCCGCGTTCCAGCCGGTCCAGCATCGCGTTCAGCGTGGTGGCCAGCCGCTGGAGCTCGTCTGAGGGGCTCGGAACCGCCACGCGCTCGTCCAGGCGGTCGATGCCGATCTCGGCGGCCTCCTTGGTCATCTTGGCCACCGGGAGCAGGGCCTTTCGGGCAAGCCACCACCCCCCGGCCCAGGCCGCCGCCAGCACGGCCGGCCCGGCGACCAGGAGCAGGACCAACAGCCGGTGCAGTGAGCGATTCGCATCTTCCAAGGAGGTGGCGACCACGAGCACCTCCCCGTGACGTGGTCCTGGCAGGGGCAGAGCGAGAACGCGGAAGGACTCACCGTCCGGTCGGAGCACCAGAGTCTGCCGGACCAGGCTGCCTTTCACGAGGTGGGTCAGGGCGGGCGAAGAGATCATGGGCCGCTCCGCGACGGTGTCATACGAGCTGCTCTGCAGCACCTCGCCTCGAGCGGACAGGATCTGGGCGGCGGCCTCCCCGATGGGAAGGCCCGCAAGCGAGGTGTCGGTCACGTCTTGGAACTCACCACCCCCCCCGCCTTGATAGGCAAGGGAGATCTGCGCGGCCCGAGAATCGAGAGACCGGTCGATCCCGGCCACGAGGTCGCTTCTCATCCGGATGAGCAGGAAGGCTCCCAATGCGGTGAGGATCACCGCGAGCAACGCGACGTACCACGCTGTCAGTCGGACCCGGATCGGAAAGCTCACGATGGCTCCATCGCGTACCCGACCCCTCGCACCGTTCGGATGAAGGGCCGGCCGAAGGGACGCTCCAGCTTCTTTCGCAGGTACCCCACGTAGACGTCCACAATGTTCGAGACCCCGTCGTAGTTGTAGTCCCACACGTGCTCGAGGATCCGAGTCCGGCTCACCACCTCCCCGGGGTGGCGCATGAGGAACTCCAGGAGCGAGAACTCGCGGGGGGACAGTTCGACGGGCCGGCCGGCCCGGGTGACGGTGTGGGCGGCGGGATCGAGTACCACGTCCCCCGCCGAGAGGAGGGGCGGGCGATCGGAGGGACCCCGCCGGATCAGGGCCCGGAGCCTGGCGAGGAGCTCACCGAACGCGAACGGCTTGACGAGGTAATCGTCGGCCCCGACGTCGAGTCCACGGATGCGGTCCTGCACCCCGTCTCGGGCGGTCAGCATCAGCACGGGAGCCCACCTGCCTCGTTCCCGCAGATCGTGGCAGACCCTGAACCCGTCCAGGCCGGGTAGCATCACGTCGAGCACGATCGCGTCGTAGTCGGCTTCGCTTGCCTGAAAGACCGCCTCCCGCCCGTCACCGACGACGTCGACCGCGTAGCCCTCCTGCTCCAGGCCCCGGCGAACTGCCCGGGCCATCTTGATCTCGTCCTCCACCACCAGGATCCGCATCGGCGCCTCGGAAGCCAGTCTCCTACCGCTTCGTGAGAATTCGATGATAATGCGGGCACGGTGGGCAAGATTCTCACGCTCCTCTCATCGACGGCGACGTACAAGAGGTATGAGCCCCGACGAGGAGGCACTGCAGTGAGACGTCGGCTTCGAGCACGACCGTACGCCCTCGCCCTGGCCGGCCTGCTCCTGCTCGTCGGCTGCGCGAGCAACTCGACGGGGACTGTGGGCCCCCCCACCGGCGGTTCCACCTCCACCCAACCGGCGTCGTCTCCGGCTACCGGTGGCAGCTCTCCGGCCTCGAGCCCGTCATCCAAGCCGAGCACGGTTCCACCCGGATCGCCCGTGCCCGTGGAGAGCAATCCCCCGGGGGACATCCCCGACAACATCCAGTACATCCCCTACACGTCGAAGGCCGGCCACTTCACGCTGACCCTTCCGGAGGGCTGGTCCCGCAGCACCGCCTCGTCGATGGTGACCTTCACCGACAACAAGCTGAACGTGGTCACCGTGGCGTGGTCCCCCGCGTCCTCGGCTCCCACCACGTCCACCGCCCGGACCACGGACGTGCCGCGGCTCCGCCAGACCGAGCGCGCGTTCCAGCTGGGCGACATCAAATCCGTGTCGCTGCCCGCCGGACCGGCCGTGCTGATCACCTTCACGGAGAACAGCGCACCGGACCAGGTCACCGGGAAGCAGTACCGGCTCGACGTGCAGCGCTTCGAGTTCTTCCACAACGGTGAGGAGGCCGTCCTGACCCTGTCCTCCCCCGTGGGCCGGGACAACGTGGACCCCTGGCGGCTCATCTCCGAGAGCTTCCGGTGGAAGTAGAGGCCGACCGCGACCGCCCCCAACCGGTGATCGAGGCGCGGGAGCTGTACCGGTTCTTCCACGCGGGCGACGAGGAGACGTTCGCGCTGCGGGGAGTCTCGCTGGCGGCGTGGCCGGGAGAGATCGTCGCGATCGTCGGGCCCTCCGGCAGTGGGAAGTCTACCCTCCTCGCATGCCTGGCGGGGCTGGACGAGCCCGACGGCGGCCACGTGGTCGTGGCCGGCGAGCGGATCACCAGGCGCCCCGAGGCCAGGCGAGCGGCCCTCCGGGCCCGCCTCATCGGGATGCTCCTCCAGTCGGGGAACCTCCTCGATCACCTGACGGTCGAGCAGAACGTTCGCGTGGCCGGGAGGCTCGGAGCCTCCCGCGCCGCGCCCGCGCCTCGCGAGCTGCTCGAGTCGGTCGGGATGGGCGATCGGGCGTCCGCGTGGCCCTCGACGCTCTCGGGAGGGGAGGCCGCGCGGGCAGGACTGGCGGTCGCCCTGGCGAACGATCCGCCGGTGCTGCTGGCGGACGAGCCGACCGGCGAGGTGGACGCGCAGAACGAGGAGGTCGTGCTGGAACTTCTCCGTGAGCGTGTCGAGGGTGGAAAGACCGTCGTGGTGGTGACCCACAGCGAGCGAGTGGCCCGGGTGGCCGACCGGGTGATCTCCCTCCGGGACGGGAGGATCGACCGTGAGTGAGGCCCTCGTACGGACCGAGGAAGCCACCCGGACCTACGGGCAGGGCTCCCAGGCCGTCAGGGCCGTGGCCGGGGCGACCTGCGAGGTCCTGGCCGGGCAGCACATCGCGCTGGTCGGACCGTCCGGGAGCGGCAAGACCACTCTTGTGCACCTTCTCGCCGGCCTGGACGGACCCTCCTCCGGAACCGTCGAGTGGCCCGCCATCGGACCGAGGGAGCAGCTTCGGCCGGGACCGGTCGCCGTCGCCTTCCAGGGCCCCAGCCTCCTGCCCCCCCTCACCGTCCTCGAGAACGTCGCCCTGCCACGGCTGTTGGCCGGTGACGCGGAGGACCTGGCCCTAGAGGCCGCTCACGCGGCCCTGGTGCGGTTCGAAGTCGACGACCTGGCGACGAAGCTTCCGGAGGAGCTCTCGGGAGGGCAGTCCCAGCGCGTGGGCCTGGCCCGTGCGACGGTGGGCCGCCCGGCCTTCATCCTGGCCGACGAGCCCACCGGGCAGCAGGACCAGGCGACCGGACAGCACGTGATGGACGCCTTCTTGACCTGGGCCCGTGAGGTCGGAGCTGCTGTGATCGTAGCGACGCACGACCTCGCCATCGCCAGGCTGTTCCCCATCAGGTGGTCGATGGAGGACGGGCAGCTCAGAGCGGAGGTGACCCTACGCTCGGCTTGATGTGGCTCAGAGGGCTCGTGCGCCGGCGAACCCTTCGGCTGGCCGGAGCTGCCGTCGGCGTGGCCCTCGCCGTCGCGTTGTTCGCCTCCCTCGGGACCTTCTTCTCCGCGAGCAAGGCCCGGATGACCCAGGAGGCATCGCGCGGCGTGCCGGTCGACTGGCAGGTCCTGCTGGCGCAGGGCGCGAACGTGCCGAAAGCCGAGCGGATCATCGCTCGAGCCCCCGGAGTCCTGTCGGCGCTGCCGGTGGGGTATGCGGACGTCACGAAGTTCACCTCCTCCACCGCAGGTACCGTCCAGGTGACCGGTGTGGGGAAGGCCCTGGGGCTTCCCCCGAACTACGCGACGACCTTCTCGGGAGTGATTCGCTACCTCGTCGGGGCCCGCTCGGGGGTGCTGCTGGCCCAGCAGGCGGCGGCCAACCTCCACGTCGCCCCCGGTACGACGATCACCCTGGGCAGGCCGGGCCAGCCGCCGGTCAAGCTGAAGGTGGATGGGGTCGTCGACCTCCCCACAGCGGACTCGCTGTTCCAGGCCATCGGCGTGCTGCCGGGCGCCGCCCCCACCGCTCCACCGGACAACGTCGTGCTGTTGCCCGCCGCGATGTGGCACCAGCTGTTCGACCCGGTGGCCAAGGTCCGGCCCGACACGGTGCGGACCCAGGTGCACGTGGACCTCTCCTCCGCCCTTCCTCCGGACCCGGGAGCGTCCTTCGTGGACGTCTTGGGCCGAGCGCACAACCTCGAGAGCCAGCTCGCCGGCACCGGGCTCGTCGGGAACAACCTGGGGGCCCAGCTCGACGCCGCCCGGGCCGACGCCATCTACGCCCAGCTCCTGTTCGTGTTCCTGGGACTTCCCGGGATCGTGCTGGGGGCCCTGCTCACCGCGGTCGTCGCCGCCAGCGGGCGCGAACGGCGCCGCCAGGAGCAGGCGCTGCTTCGCCTGCGCGGGGCCTCGCCGCAGCGCATCACGCGGCTGGCCGCGGGGGAAGCCGCCCTCGCCGGGGTGGTCGGTTCGGGCCTTGGCCTCGCCGGCGCCGCACTCGCCGGACGGATGGCGTTCGGGACCTCCCGGCTGGGAGCGACCCTCGGCCAGACCATCGTCTGGACCGTCGCCTCCGTCGCGTTCGGGTTGGCCCTGGCAGCCGTCACGGTGCTGTTGCCGGCGTGGCGCGACGCGCGCACCCTGACGGTCCGGGCCGCCCAGGCCACCGTCAGCGACCCGGGAAAGCCGTTGTGGGCGCGCCTGTACCTTGACGTGCTGCTGCTGGGGGGGGCCGGACTGGTGTTCTGGCAGGCGGTGAAGAGCGGGTACCAGGTCGTGCTGGCGCCGGAGGGGGTGGCCACCATCTCGGTGTCGTACTTCACCCTGCTAGCGCCGCTCCTATTGTGGGTGGGCTCCGCGCTGTTCACGTGGCGGCTCGCGCGCGGCATCCTGGCCCGAGGGGGCAAGGCCCTGGCCCGCGCCGCGAGGCCGGTGGCCCACGGGCTGTCCGGCGTGGTGGCGGCATCGATGGTGCGACAGCGGCGCCTTCTCTCCAGAGGACTGGTGATCATGGCGCTCACCGGTTCCTTCGCGCTCTCGACGGCCGTCTTCAACACGACGTACGCCGCCCAAGCACGGGTCGACGCCGAGCTGACGAACGGGGCCGACGTCGCGGCGACCACCACGGCAACCGGCTCGATCCCCGCCGGTGCGCTGGCGAAGGTGCGCGCGCTGCCGGCCGTTGTCAACGCACAACCGATGCAGCATCGGTTCGCCTACGTCGGCAACGACCTCCAGGACATGTTCGGCATCGACCCGTCCACCATCGGGCAGGCCACCAACATCTCGGATGCGTTCTTCGCCGGGGGCCACGCGAGCCAGGTGCTCGCCGCCCTGGCCCGCCGTCCCGACGCCGTCCTCGTGTCCGACGAGACCGTGCGCGACTTCCAGCTCCAGCCCGGCGACCTGATCCGGCTGCGCATGCAGTTCGCGAGCGACAACGCGTATCACATCGTGCCCTTCCACTACGTGGGGATCGTCCGTGAGTTCCCCACGGCGCCACGGGACTCCTTCTTCGTGGCCAACGCGAGCTACGTCGCGAAGGCCACCGGCTCCCCCGCGTACCAGACGCTCCTGATCAAGACGAACGCGTCGCCGCCGGCCGTGGCCTCCCAGGTGCGGAACATCCTGGGGCCTACCTCCGGGGCCAGGGTCCAGGACATCGTCACGGAGCTCCGGGTCACGCTCTCCGGGCTGACGGCGATCGACCTGTCCGGCCTCACCCGTCTCGAGCTCGCGTTCGCCATCATCCTGGCCGTCGCGGCGTCCGGGCTGGTTCTGGCCCTCGGGCTCGCCGAGCGACGACGCATGTTCGCCATCGCGTCCGCGCTGGGCGCCCGGTCCCGTCAGCTCGCTGCGTTCGTATGGAGCGAGGCGGCCTACGTCACCCTCGGCGGCCTGGTGCTCGGCGCGCTGGCGGGCTGGGGGATCTCATTCGTCATCGTGAAGATCCTGACCGGGGTGTTCGACCCGCCGCCACAGCACCTGTTCATCCCCCTGGGCTACCTGGCGGTCGTCGTCGGGGTCACGGTGCTCGCCGTCATCGCAGCGGGAGCGGCCATGGTCCGGGCCACGCGGACGCCGGCAGTCGAGATCCTCCGGGATCTGTGAACCAGGTTCGCGGCGGCCAGTGGAGGCCGAGTGAACACTGGCAGGGGCCTGTTCGCGCTGGCGGCCCCGGCTTCGGCGGGATCGCTGTTCATCGCCTGGTCGGCTCACACACCCCCACGCCGACAAGTGCTTGCGCCTGGTCCGCTCGGGCGGTACGACCTCTGGCGTCGCGAAGGACCTCGGGGTCTCCGTCGAGTCGCTTTGCCACTGGGTGCGCCTCCTTCATGGTGGACTCATCTTCGTTTCATGGGCCCCTTGCCAACGTGCCGCACTCGGGAAATCGATAAGGAGGCGAACGGCATGCGAAAGCTGGTGATGGCAATGGCTCGGCGCTCGCGCTGGTAGTGGGGCTATGGTTCGGGTTCGGAGCGGCCGCCTCCGCTCCTCGGCCTTCTGGCGCCAAGCCGTCCTAGTGGGGAGCATCACGGAGTCCCAACGCTCGCTCGCTGCCACAGCGAGCGTGACTGGCTCCAAGGCCAGGATTCAAATCAACAGGGATGACGGTCCCAGGGGACCCAGGAGATCCACCGGGCGCTGACCATCAGTGCCCACCAGACTGCCGGCCGCTCGAACCTTCGCGCAGCCACAGAGCAGCCGTAGCCGAGGTCGCTGTCGATTTGTTCTCAGACTCCCCGGCGGCCTCGTCGTCACTCGAGCCGAGAAGGGCCCATGCCTGGCTGTGGGGCCAGCATGCCGCTGCGGCGAACGACGTAGACCAAGCGCGGAGAGCTTCTGGAAGGAGCCCGCGTAGGGGAGCCAAATGGCGAGGACGGACCAGATCTGCCCCCAGCCGGGACGGTGGATCGATGAGCATGGTCACGCCCGGATCCTGTTGGAGGGCGAGAAGTTCCCGCCCTGCCCGTGGTCGGGCCAGCCCACCTCCTGGCGCCTCGATCTTCGGAGCCGACCCGGAGGGCACTCGTGTGCCGACGCGTGGCCGCGTCACAGTTTCCGCCCCGATCCTTTAGCCCCCCTAACGACACCCGTGTAGTTTGTGCAACTCCAGCAAACACCCGTGCACTTCTGCGAACGCGTGGCCGCTCGGCCTAGTTCTCCCGAGGCCCCCTCAGTCAGAAACCCTGACCCGCACTCCGCCCGCTTGTCTGAAGGAGCCCATCCCCACGCAGGGCAGTCCCTCTGCGACGAGTGTTGGAGCCGGGGGTAGGCCGGCCTCCCGGCTTTGGTGCTGCGAAGCCGGGACGAGCACTCCGATCCTTGAAGCCGGGTCAAGGATTGGAGCATGAGTGGCCAGCGAGGTCCGCTGTCGATGACGGCGGAGGTGCGGCGACTTCATGGGAACAGGAACCCGCGCAACGATGGAGTGCAGGCTGTCGTCGCCGAACCCACGATGCCGGCGTCCCTCGATGCGGCGGCCAAGCGGGAGTGGAAACGTGTCGTCCCCGAGCTCACGCGCCTACGACTGCTCGCTCGGACCGACCGGACGTTGCTCGCCGCGTACTGCGCGGCGGTGTCCACCTTCGACGCGATGAGCGGCGTGTCGGCCGCGAACTTCTACCGACTCACCGTGCTACCGCTCGCCAAGGAGCTGGGCCTGACTCCGAACGCGAGGCTCAGGATGTGTGAACGCCGGTTGAAAAGGCTAACGGTGGCCGGTCGAAAAGGAGAGCACCTGGGTCGGATGCTAGCGGGTTCGGGGTCCTCCTTCCATGGCTCCTGGAGGGTCTGCCGTAGCCATCTCCTTCGGACCCGGCTCGCCTGGCGCCCCCGGCTTTCGGATCCGGGCCTTGGCATCGCGCAGCCGGTAGGACTCGCCCTTCGTCTCGATGATCTGACATCGGTGGGTGAGCCGGTCGAGCGTGGCCCCCGTCAGGCGCTCGGAGCCCAGTACCTCGGTCCAGTGATCGAACGGCAGGTTGGTCGTGACCATCAGGCTCGTTCTCTCATACGCGGTGGAGATGACGTCGAAGAGCAGCTCGGCCCCGACCTTGGAGGCCGGCACGTAGCCCAACTCGTCGAGCACCAGCAGGTCGAGCTTCCCCAGGCGCGCCCTCAGGCCAAGGAGGGCGCGTTCGTCCCTCGCCTCGATCAGCGAGGTGACCAGCTCGGTCACCCTGTGAAAGCGCACCCGGTAGCCCCTGGCGCAGGCGGCGGCCGAAAGGCCGATGGCCAGATGGCTCTTCCCGGTCCCCGGGTTGCCGACGAACAGCACGTTCTCCCGGCGGTCGATGAACTCGCATCGAGCGAGCTCTGCCACGAGCACCTTGTTCACCGAGGGCCGCGCTGCGAAGTCGAAGGACTCCAGGGACTTGAGGCTCGGCAGGTGCGCGGCCTTCAGCCTTCGCTCCGCGGCCTTGCGCTCGCGCTCCAGGAGCTCGAGCTCGGTGACCTGCAGCAGGTAGGTGAGGTGATCAGAGCCGTCGGAGGCGGCCCGGCGGGCCACCTTCTCGCATTCGGCCCCGATGGTGGGAAGCCGCAGCGCCTTCAGGTGGTGGCGCAGCAGGACCAGGGACTTGGACTCCAGGGCCTTCATGCTGATGCTCCTTTCAGCCCGGCGTAGGCCGAGAGGTCGGGCGCCTCGATGTGGTACGGGCGCAGGTGCGGGTGCCCGTCGAGAGAGAACAGGGCGACGGGGCGCTCCTGGCGGTGGTGAAGGATCAGGGCGATGGCGTCGGAGCTCGTGGCCCCGATCGCAAGGGCCGCCTGTACCGCGCCGGTGAGCTCGGCCACCGAGGCGCGCTCCAGAAGGCGCAGCACCTTGATGAACTCCCGGGTGCCCAGGTGCGAGAGGTCGGCCTCGAGCCTTCGGCGCCAGGGGTTCGCAGACGCGTACTTGCAGTTCCGGAGGCAGCAGGCGCTGGCCCAGATCCAGAACCAGGCAGGGGCTATCAACGGGGAGATCGACAAGATCAAGCAGCGGATCGCGACTGTCGAGGGCCGGATCGCCGCGACTGCCGACCCGCATAAGCAAAGCACCCTTTCCGCCGAGCGGGACTCCCTGGTCGCACGTCTTGGAGTCCTCCAGCAGGAGCTTCAGACCATCCAGCCACCGGGCACCGTCCAGAATGAGGGCGGGGAGGTCATCCAGCCCGCCAATCTCCCGTCTGCCCCCTCCAGCCCAAGCCACGTGCGCGACGGGTTGCTGGGCCTGTTCGCCGGCCTCACCCTGGGGGCGGGTTGGGCGTTCGTCAGAGAGCGGCTCGACGATCGCATCCGATCGCAGCACGAACTGGAGCGCAGGCTGGAGGCACCGGTTCTTGCGGCCGTATCCCACATCCCGGCTTGGAGAAACGACGCGGACGCATTCTCCGTTCTCCTGCGGGACCCGAAGAGTCCAGCCGCCGAGGCCTATCGGACGCTGCGTACCAACCTCCAGTTCCTGGCCACCAAGGACCCATTGCGTACGCTGGTGGTCACCAGCCCGACAGCGGGAGACGGCAAGACCGCCACGGCGGCGAACCTGGCCGTTGCTATGGCGCAAGCAGGCCGAAAGGTCTTCGTGATCTCCGCCGACCTCCGTCGTCCCCGATTGCACCGGTTCCTCGGTGTTCCGAACGAGGTTGGCCTGTCGACTCTTCTCGCCGACTCGTCTCCGGTCTCCAGCGTTTCCAAGGACGCAGGGGTCAAGAACCTTCGGATCATTCCCAGCGGTCCTGTACCTTCGAATCCTGCCGAGCTTCTGCAAGGCGAGCGAATGGCCAATGTCCTTCAGCAGCTCCGCGAATTCGCTGATGTCATCATCATTGACACCCCCCCGGTCCTGGCGGTGGCCGACGCCTCGATTCTGGCAGCGCTCGCCGATGGAACTCTGGTGGTGGTCAACGCTGCATCTGCCAGCCGAACTACAGCGAGCCAGGCACGGCGCCAGCTCGAGAATGCGGGGGCGCGGATCATCGGCTCCGTCCTGAACAACTACGATCCGACGAGTTCCGACTACTACGCCTACTACTATTATTACTATCAATACACCGACAGGCCCGACGTAGAGCAGGCAGCAGCCCTAAACGGCAAGGGCAGGGGCAGAAAGAGCCGCCGCCGGCATAGGGCCAAGGCCGAGCGACCCGCTGGCTTCGAAGCCCGCTCGCCAGACGCCGAGGGCGATCACTAGTCGATATCGGACAGCTCGAGCTGTCATCTTCCCGCGCCAGCCGGCTGCTTACCTACTTGTACGTAAGGGTCGTGGTGATGTCGCGCGTCAGGATCGTGTGAAACGTCGCCACATCGCCGGAGACTTTCCACCCGGGATCCGAAGCCGTCACCTTCACCCCCGGCGGCAGCAGCACGTTCACCGTGATCTCGGCCGGGTTCGCCAAGGGCTGGTGCTGGATCGTGAGCCGGTAGACCTCGCCCGCCGGCGTCGCCTGGACGACGTGGGGAAGCGAGTAGTGGAACGTGACGTCCGCGGGGTTGTCCGGCCACGCCTCCACCGTCTTGGTCAGCACCAGCCAGCTCTGGCTCTCCGTGTGGGTCAGGAAGGCCTTGGGGCGGGTCTTGAACTTCACCGGCACGTCGGGCTCGACGCTCGCGTCGGCCGCCCCGGCCGGCACGTACAGGTTCAGCATGGCCACGTTCAGGCCGTAGGGCTTCCAAAGGCCCGTGATGTAGGACGGCTCGCCCGGCGGCGTGTCGTTGGTCAGCCGGACCCGCGCCGAGGCCTCTCCGGTCCCGGCCGGGTCGAGCTTGATGGTGTAGCGGATGGACTGCCGTGTGTAGAAGTCGACCTTGTTCGACAGGCGCTTCTCGTCCACCAGGAACAGGTAGTCGCCGTCCGGCTGCTTCAGCGCGCCGTCCCACCCCAGCTCGGCCAGGAGGCCCTGGAGGTCGGAATCCGACGACCATAGCTGGATCCGCTTCTCGGTGAGCGCCGTGGTCAGCTCCTTGGTCATCAGCGGGACGTTGCGGGGACTGGTCAGCACCTGGAACGCGGCCCGGACCAGCTGGGTGGTGAACACGACCTGGGCGCTGTGCCCCAGCGAGTACTGGTCGTGCTCGGTGACCTGGACGAGGTTGTGGCTGGTGATGGGATCCGGGAAGGACCCGATGTGGATGGGAGGCTGGTCCCGGAGCAGGCCGGAAACCGCCACCGGATCGACCGCGATCACCCCGTCGATCCGCAGGTCGGCCGCCCGCGACACCTGCTTGGCCCACGTCGCCGCCACCACCGGGAAGTCGGGCGTGTAGTTGACGCCGTTGTCGATCCGGGGCGGGACGCTGGCGTGCCGGAGGTACCAGCGAATGGGCCGGGGCGCGCTCACGTGGAACGCCTGCCCCTGGCTCAGGCTGCTGATCCCGCCTCCGCGGACGAGGTCCATCCGGCCATGGTCGATCCGGACGATCCCGTACCCCAGCGAGGCCCCGCCGGTGGCCCGCTGGTCGGCGTTGTTCTGGAGGGCTAGGAAGTAGTTCTTGGGGCCGTCCGCGCCGAAGAAGCCGGGGAGGAGCTTCACGCCGGTCTCGATGCGATGGCCCAGGCGGAGGGCCTCGGCGCTCTGGGCCAGCGCAGTGGCTTTCAGGGAGTCCAGCCGTTGCACGAACGGGATGTGCGGGATGGCCCGGAGGTAGCGGTCTCCGGTCTCCAGATGCCCGACCAGCGCCTCGACCTTCGGAGTCAGCTCCTCGATCAGCTTGAGGTCCACGACGCCGTCATGCAGCAGCGGGCTGGCCCCGGGGCCGCTGCCCAGCACCTGGCCGTACAGGTCCCGGCCCAGGCTGAGGGCGGCGTCGCCCTCCCCGGCGGCCAGCGCGCCCAGGCGCACCGCGTCAACCGGGCGGCCAAGGAACGGCAGGACGCCGGTCCAGCCGAACGTGAACCGCTCGCCGGCCAGTCGGGCCTGGAGGTCGGCGACGGCCTGATGGGCCGCCGTGAAAGGCGCCTCGGACTGCGTGCTCCCTCGGCTGAGCTGGGCCCTCGCGGCCTCGAGCTTCGGCAGCGCCGCCTCCACCTGCTTGCCCAGGCGGTAGGCCTGCCAGTACCCGTCCGCCACCATGGCGCCGCCGGCCACCACCACCAGGGCCGCCACCAGGAGCACGACGCGGAGCCATCGCCGGCGACGGCGCCGCCTGGCTCCGCGCTTGCGCACCACGGTGCGGTAGCGCTGGGGCCCTCCCTCTCCCCCGGGCTCCCCCTCCGCGCCGGGTTCGTCCTGCTCGGCGGGAACGGCCGGGACTTCGGTCACGACCTCGGCCGGACCGAACCCTTCCCCGGAATCCCGCTCCCGCTCGGGGGGCTCGGGCGGCGTGCTCAGTGACGCTCCCCTCTCACCGGTGGCTCCACTCTATGGGGCGAGGCGAGACCGCGATGGCGCCCGGTCCCGCCAGGCTGGGGGCTCAGAAGCCGTCGTCCTTGAGCAGGGGCAAGATGCCCGGCTTGGCCACGTGCGGGTTGTCCTCGGTCATGAAGGAGCCCGTTCCGTAACAGCAGATGGCCCAGCCGATGTGCTGCTGTTTCGCGTAGCGCAGCACGGCCTGGGTGTTGGTCTCCCAGTTGGGGAACGGCGAGCCGTACGACAGCGTGTAGTTGAACATGGTGAACTCGCCCATGGTGAACGGGAGCCCCCACGACGAGGCCCGCTGGTCGTAGCCGGCCAGGCGCTCGTAGCCCTTGGGCTGCCAGGTGGACGAGTAGAACTCCGCTCCGTACACCGCGTTGGAGATCCTGGGTTTGCGGACCACCGCGAAGAGCTTGGTGAAGGTGCTCTTCTGGTCCCAGAAGATCACCAGCAGGTTCGGATTGGCGGCGCGGATCGCCTTTCCGATCCGGGTGTAGAACGCCGACAGGTGGAAGTCCTTGGGGCGCAGCTTCTCGGTCCCCGGGAACTGCACCGCCAGGATGTCGTAAGACTCGGTCAGCGGAACCGCCCCCACCACCAGCGGATCGTCGGCGTAGCGCGCCGCCACCATCTTCCACGCCGCCACCAGGCCGGCCTGGACGTCGCCGTCGTTGTGGAAGAAGGACAGCTCCGCCTGGATCATGGCGGAGAGGCCACCGCCAGCGGGGTAGAGCCACCGTGGCATCCCGAAGCCGCAGTCCTGGGACTTCCCTTGCCATTGCAGGTCCTGGAATGCGGTCGACCACCGGGACTGGACCATCATCAGGACCACCGCCACGCCCTGGTCGGTGAACCCCTTGACCGCCTCGTCCAGGGCCGCCAGGTAGTCCTTGGCCCAGTAGTGCGTGACCGACCCGTCGGCGTGCACGGTGGGCGGGATGGGCTCCAGGTTCTGCCAGGAGATCATGAGCTCGACGGAGTTGAACCCCCACCGGGCCACGTCCGCTGCGGCGTACGAGCGGATGCCGCTCCAGTGGCCGCAGTCCACGGGGGTCGAGGGGTCGGCGTCGCCCGCCCCCATGCTGCCCATCTCCAGCGCGGTCAGGCGGACCAGATGCCCGTCGGCGTCCAGGATCAGGCGCCCGCACGTGTGCAGCGGCGGCTTGACCGTGTGCACTTCCGTTGGGTTCGGGGGGCACGTCGTGGCGTTGTGGGGCATGGAGCCGCCGACGGTCTGGCCCGAGGCCGGCAGCGAGACGGCCAGCAAGAGCAGCGACACCAGCAGCGAGAGGATCCACGCGGCCACGCGGGGCTTCCTGGGCATATTCAACGGTGATTGGACCTCCGAATGGGGCGCTTCCGCTTCCTGCACGGCAGGGGGCCGGGCCATCTTCGCAGCCGACTCCCTGTTATGGCAAGTATCGGCTGCTCCGCCGCCCGGAGCCGTCCAGGGGGCCCTCGGGGACGAACCCCCCGACCCGCCGCGACACCCCCTTGACGGACCAGGTGGCGGTGGTGGAACCGCTCCGCCGGAGCTCCGCAGCATGGGAGTGGTCGGTGAACACCTCCATGTCCGCTGCGAGGCAGGGGCCGAGGTAGACGATGCCGGTGACGGCGTCGTGGCGAACCTTCCTGGTCCCGAAGATCTTCTGGAACACGAACGCCGTCATGTTCCGCGCGTCGATCAGCCCCCACACCGGCTGGTCCGAACGCCGGACCACGTTCAGGAAGTCGAAGTCGAAGGTCTTCTGCCCGTCCGAGGGCAGGACCGGGTCGGGGCCGTCCACCCAGGCGAAGGTGTACGGGCGGTCCGGCACGTCGGCGTACCCGGCCCCCCGGAACATGGCGTACGTGTACTCCGCGCGGGGACTGAGGACCAGATCGACATGGTCCCGCAGCTCGTCGGGGAACAGCCGCACGGCCATGTCGTGCCAGGGGTCCACGTCCTCCATGGAGGTGACCCGCCCCGGCCCGCTGCCGTCACGCTCGTTGTCGGCCAGGGCGGCGGCGAGGGACACCGTGGTCAGGCCGGTCCCGCACTCCAGGACCTCCCGGGGCTTCAGCCGGCGGACGGCCTCGTACAGCGTCAGGTAGTCCCAGAAGTCCGCCCCCCGGAACTCCGAGCGCTGCTGGTAGCGCTCCAGGAGGGGCCAGAACCACATGCCTTCCAGGGTCCGGCGGGCCCGAAGGTTGAGGGCCGACCGGTACCGCTCCAGGAGCGGATGGTGGGGGTAGCGGGCGTACAGGAGCCGCAGGGGTGCCCGGACCCCGGGCCCGCCTATGACGACACCGCCACGCGCTGCTCCTTGCCGAGCGGCGCGGAGACCGTGATGGGCCGGGTGAACCGCCTGGTCTGGAACGCGGGCGTGCGGTACATGCAGTAGTACAGGATCCGGTCGCTGTTCCTGGCCTCGCCGCCCTTGTGGTAGCCGCGGGTGTCGGCCAGCACGATGGTGCTCGCCGGGCCTACGCCCTTCACCCACCGCTCCGGCGGCACAACGGCGGCCATCTCCTCGTCGGTGGTGCGGTCGGCCCCCTTGACCCGCTGCGACCGGGGCTGGGCCTTCACGTCCCCCTGCGGGTGCGTCCCGGCCGCGTACATGAACGGGCCGGCCCCCTCGTCGACGTCGGTGAGGTACACGAACACCTTCAGCAGGTGCTCGTCGTTGGCCGGGTCGCGGTGCCACAGCTGGGAGTCCCGGGCCGGTCGGCTCGAGGCGAAGGTGTGCCACACGTCGAACGTCCGCAGGCGCACGTACAGCCCGTAGTACGCGTTGGCCACGGCGAGCAGCGGCTCCTGGAGGGCGAACCGGGCCAGGATCTCGTTCTCCGGGGTGACCTTGATCGGCCCGGAGGGAAGGAGGCTCATCAGGTAGCTCTTGCCGGGGCCCTCCTCGTCGGCGCCCCGCCTGGCTTCCTCGATCTCGCCGGCCTTGGACTGTTCCAGCCGCTCGGTGAAGTCGCGCAACGACCCCCACAGGCCGTCGCTACCGAGCAGGGCCTCCACGCTGGTGACGGCGGCGCCGTTTCGCTCCAGGTCGTCGAGGACCCGACGGGCCTCGCCGGTGAGCTCCGGATGCTTCGCCATCCGGTAGGCGACCTTCGAACCCTGGTTCTTCCACGCCGTCGATACGCCGGATCGGCCGCGTCGTCCAGCGGGTGCGCCGTCCTCCATCACGTCCCTCCTTGTCTCACCGGTTCGCCGGCCGGGCCGCGGGCGCTGCCGAGAAAGGCGACCAGCTTACGAGCCATGAACACTTCCGTCGCCTCCATGGACTCCACGGTGGCGCCGCCCAGGTGCGGCGTCACGATCAGGTTGACGTATTCGCGGGCGTACGCCAGCAGGGGGCTGGAGGCACGGGAGGCCTCGTCGCGCTCCCCCTCCACCACGTCCAGGGCGGCCCCGGCCAGGCGGCCGCCCCGCAGCGCCCGCAGCAGGGCGTCCTGGTCCACCACCTCGCCCCGCGACGTGTTCACCAGGAGGGCGCCGTCGGGCAGCAACGCCAGCTCGGAGTCACCGATCATCCCGGCGGTGTCGGCGCGAAGGGGGACGTGCAGGGTCAGGACGTCCGCGCCGCCCAAAAGGTAAGGGAGCGTGTCCGCGCGGAGCACGCTCTCGGGGATGTCGTCGGCTGCCGGGTCGAACGCCACCACGGACATCCCGAACACGACCCCGTAGCCGGCCACCTGCCGCCCCACCCGCCCCAGGCCCACCACGCCCAGCCCCTTCCCCGACAGCTGCCGGCCCCGGAACGCGTCCCGGTCCCACCGGCCCGCCGCCACGGATTGAACGGCGGCCGGGATCCTCCTGACCAGCGCGAGGAGCAGCGCCCAGGTGTGCTCGGCGGTGGCCGTGATGCCACGGAGGAACTCCGTCTCGCCGGCCAGGCTGAGGACGGCCACCCCGCGGGCCTCGGCGTAGGAGACGTCCACGTGGTCCAGCCCGGTGGTGGCCGTGACGACGGCCCGCAGGCGTGGGGCGGCGTCGATGACCTCACGGTCCACCGTGTGCCCCAGCCGCACCACCAGGACGTCGAACCCGTCCAGGTTCTCCAGGAGCTCCGTCCGGGTGAGCTCCCCGTCCACCACCTCGCCGGCCTCCGCCAGGATGGACCGGGCTGCGGCCGAGTACCCCTTCGGCTCGACGTTCAGGATCCGGGTCATTCCCGACAGTTCACTCCAGATGGGACTCGTCGATCAAGGTGTCGGCGGGAAGATCCGTCCGGACCCGCCGTCCCACGAGCCCCGCCAGGCCCTCTGGCGGGATGCCGCCGCCGGGCTTCTTCACCGTGAGGTGCTCCGGACCAAGGACCGCCCCCGCCGGGAGGTCCACCGCGGCCACCACGCTCTTGGTGAACACGTCCCGCACCCCGGCGAGCTCCTCCGCCACGGCGTCCTTGTCCACGGGGTTGGCCCGGGCCCGTTCGATGAAACGGACCCCTTCCACCAGCAGCCGAAGCTCCTCCGGCGTGATGGAGGCCGGGACGTCGGGGCCGAACATGCGCCGGGACAGGGTGACGTGGACCTCCAGCATGTCGATGCCGACGGTCGCCGCGGCCACCCCCGCGTGGATGGTTCCGGAGTGGTCCGACAGGCCCACCGCGCAGCCGTACCGCTGCCGGAACAGCTCGATCACGTTCAGGCCCAGGCGCTCCGGCGGCGTCGGGTACATCGTGGTGCACTGCAACAGGGTGAGGTCGAGCCCCCGGTCCCGGATCGCCGTCACCACGGCGTCGATCTCGGCCATCGGGCTCATCCCGGTGGAGACGATCATGGGCAGGCCCGTGGCGGCCATGCGGTCCAGCATCTGGACGTTGGCCACCTCGCCCGAGGCCACCTTCCACGCGGCCACGCCCACCCGGGTGAGCAGGTCGAGGGCCTCGATCGAGAACGGCGAGCTGTAGAAGCGCAGGCCCCGTTCGTCCGCGTGGGCCCGGAGCCCCGCCCACTGCTCCTCGGTGAACTCCATCCGCTTCCAGTAGTCGTAGCGGCTGGCGTCCTGACGGCTGAACGGGACCCGCCACGGCTCGGCCGGCGTGCTCTCCGCCCGGGCGATGTGGGTCTGGAACTTCACCCCGTCCGCGCCGGCCTCGGCGATGGCGTCGATGAACGCGTGGGCCGTCCCCAGACTGCCGTCGTGGGCCTGGGCCACCTCGCCCACGATCACGCACCTGCCGGCGGCGCTCTCAGGCATCCCGTTCCCCTTCCGCCGACGCGACGGCCGCGGGCCGGGACGGCTCGTAGCCCAGCTCCCGCATCAGCTCGGCGCACATCTGCTCCACCACCGCGACATCCGGGTCGGGGAGAAGGTCCCTCCACCGCTCGGCCCGGCTGCGGTCGGTCTCCCGCTCCACGAACGCCAGCAGGGGCTCGGCGGGCTCCCCCAGGAACTCGAGGATCCGGCCGAACTCGGCGGTGGGACGGGCCAGCAGCGCCTCGTACCTCACCTGGAGGTAGCGCCCCGGAGGCATCCGCCCGCCCTTGCGGAGGGCCTCCCCGACCAGGGTGTTCCAGAACCGGGCCCCCTGCTCCACCGTGGCCCGGCCCAGCCTGGCCTCCCGCGCCTCCTGCATGCTGGAGACCACGGCCCGGGGGTCCCGGACGATGTGGATGAACTGGGCGTCCGGGAAGCAGGCCAGCACCCAGTTCATGACGTGGACGTTGGGCGGGGTCTTCTCCAGGACCCGGGGCTTCCCGGTGGTGCGCCGGTAGGCGTCCAGCCACCCGGACACGAACCGCCGGCCGACCTCGGCCTTCCGATCGGTGGAGGCCTGGACGCCGTCCTCGAGCCACCGGAAGAATCCCCGGAGAACCCCGGTCTCGTTGGGGAAGTGGGCGATCCTGGGGTGCTGGCCCAGGGCCCGGGCCAGGAACGTGGTCCCCGACCGCCAGCACCCCACCACGAAGATGGGGGCCCGCAGTCTCTCGGGGTCGCGCCGGCTAGCCACGGTCGATCCCCGGTCGGTCGGGCTCGTCCCGGGGATCCATGTACGGGACCACGTCCTGGAAGTCGGACCCGGTGAGCATGCGAAGGGCCATCATCTCCCGGCCGCAGACCTCCACGATCCGGCGTCGCTCCTCGGCGCTCGGCTGCCGGCCGGAGTGGGGGCCGAGATCGGCGAACTCGACGGCCGCGACGGACCCGGCGGGAAGTCCCACCCGTTCGAGGACAGGCCCGAGCTCGTGACCCAGCTCCGGGAAGGCGATCCAGTGCACGAGCGGAAGGGTGCGCGGACGCCTCGCGCCCAGGAGGATCGCTCGCCCGGGGTCGAGCCGTTCGTGCTGGATGCCGAACCGAGCCCCGCGTACGAGGACGAACGAGTCCCGGGGGCGGCGGAGGGCCACCCCCAGCCACTCCCGGACGGCACCGGCCCACTCCAGGGCGAACGCGTCGGCGGTCAGGCTCTCCCGGCCGGCGCGCGCGGCGGCGAACTCGTCGACGGGGTGGCGAGCGACCAGGAGGAACACGGCCTCGGTTAGGAGCGTGGGCACGATCGTCGATGCCTCGACGTGGCCGGCGGCGTCGGCGCTGGGCTCCAGCGGCAGGACCGGCACCCCCGGAGGGCCGCTCTCCAGGACGTCTTTCAGCATCCGGCGGACGTGCAACGCGGCGCTCTCGTTGGCCCGGGGCCGAACCACGCTCCCCACCAGGCGTTCCATGTTCGGAAACCACCGGCACAAGCCGGGAAGGAACTCCGGGGAGCCGGCCACCCGCAGGCCGGGCGACTCCCCCAGGAGCGACACGATTTCCTCCCGGCCCGACGACGCCGACCCCACCACCACCAGCACGGTGGGGAGGGTCAGACGGCGTTCCCGGGCCTGCCGGCGCATGGCCCGCGCGCGGACGCGCAGCCGGCCGGTCGGGCCGCCCGCTCGGGCGGCTCCGCTC
>JALYLZ010000154.1 GCA_030774015.1 Actinomycetota bacterium
CCTTCCAGGACATGAGGCGCATCAACGCCACGGACTTCACGGTGGCCATCACCGGCGGAACCGGGGCCTACGAGGGCGCCCGCGGGCAGGCCGAGGTGCACGTGACGAAGCCGGGGACGTTCAGCGTCACCGTGGAGCTCGTTTCCTGATCGTCCAGTGGAACGGCCCGCCGACTGGGGCCGTCGGAGCGCCTCGACCGGATCTTCCTGCCGGCGGGGCGCTTCGGCGTCCTCCGGCTTGCCTGCCCCAGTGCCTCAGCGGGCCTGGGCGGCCGCCACCTGTTCCGCCTCGGCCAGGATGAGGTCGGGCTCCAGGACGTACTGGTCCCAGTGGGCGGCCCGGAGCCGCTCGATCGCCTCGTCCAGCGCCTCCTGGCCTCCCACCGTGTCCGCCCCGGGCCACGGCCTGGCCAACTTCGAGGTGACGGGCCGATCGACCGAGGAGAGCTGGATCGGAACGGACGGGTCGGGACGGACCGTCACGACCGACACCGAGATGACCTTCCCCTCCCCCGAAGACCGGGCCGCGTGGGTGGCCGCCGGATCGCCCGACCTCGTCGGCATGACCGGGGCACGGGATGGCGACACCACGGAGCCGCCGGGCGGGCTGTATGTCCTCGACCTCTCCGGGCTCCCCACCGACCCCGACAGCCTGAAGGCGGTCCTCGAGGAGCGGAAGATCGTGGGAGGACCGGGTGGCGACTGGGAGACCTTCGCCATCATCGGGGAGATGCTCCAGGAGACCTACGCCCCCCCCGCCCTCAGGGCCGCCCTGTACGACGTGGCGGCGAACCTCCCCGGCGTGGTGTACGTCGGCAGGGTGACGGATGCGGCAGGGCGTCCGGGGCTGGGCGTCGCGTACACGCACGGCGGGATCCGGGACGAGCTGATCTTCGATCCGAACACGGCCCAGCTCCTCGCGACGAACAGCTGGCTGGTGGATCCGGACGCCGTCGGGATCGATGTCGCGGGCGAGGCTCCCGGCACGGCGGTGGCTTACGCCGGGAGGCCGGGGCTCGTGGACTCAGCGGTCTATCTGGCCTCAGGAGTGGTGAACTCGACCCAGGAGAGGCCCTGACGGGAGATGTCACAGGGGCACTGGCTCGGAATCCACGAAAGGCGGTTCAGGCCTCTTTGGGCCGTGCGGGGAGAGCAGCAGCACCTCGTCGGGAGAGGGGAGCGCCGGGCTCGCGGGCGAGGCCTCGCGTCGGCGGAGACCGGGAAACCTCGCCGTGCTTTGATGCTCCCGTGGAGACCGTCGGCTACACCATCCTGTACGTGAAGGATCTCGCCGCCTCGATCGCGTTCTACCGGGATGTGATCGGGTTGACGTTCAAGTTCCAGGACTCCGGCTATGCCGAGTTCGCCACCGGAGGCACCAAGTTCGGGCTGTACGAGCGCTCGCGGCTGCCCGGCCTGATCGGGCGCCAGGCGACCGAGGGAGGGCCGGCCGGCGAGGTCCTGTTCCTGGTCGAGGGGGTGGACGCCGAGGCCGAGAGGCTCCGCCGCGCGGGCGTCGAGATCCTGTCCGGGCCCGTCGACCGACGATGGGGGCACCGGACCCTCCATGTCCTCGACCCCAACGGGTTCGTCGTCGAGCTGGCCCAGGAGATCCCGCGCGTGCGGCCTCGAGGGGGCTGACGTGGCCGACCCGCATCCCGACCGGGTCTCCGCGATCCTCTTCTACCACGAGGCCACCGAGCACTCCCCCGAGAGCGTCCGGCGGCGCTTGCACCGACTCGACTGGGACAACAAGCCGCACCCCTTCAAGGTGTACGCCGACCTGGAGCGGGTTCCCCTCCCCGACGAGGTCCCCTCCCTCGGGGTCCCGGCGCTCCGGGCGATCGGCGTCGCCACCGTCCAAGACCCGGCGCCGGGGCCGGACCTCGACTCCCTCGCCCGGCTCCTCCTGTGCGGGGCGGGCGTGCACCACACCGTGGCCTTTCCCGACGGGGAGGTCATCCACTTCCGCAACTACGCGTCGGCCGGGGCCCTGTACCCGGTCGAGGTCTACGTGGCCTGCGTCGACCTCCCGGGCCTCCCGGCGGGCGTGTACCACTTCGACCCGGCGGGTCGGGCCCTCACCCGCCTCCGGGGCGGCGACCACCGGGCCCACCTCCTCCGGGCGGCCGCTTCCGAGCCCGCCGTGGCCCGGGCCCCCGTCGTGCTCACCCTCACCGGCATCCCCTGGCGGACCGCGTGGAAGTACACCGAGCGGGGGTACCGGCACCTCTACTGGGACGCCGGCATGATCCTGGCGAACGTCCTGGCCCTGGCCGCCTCCGCCCGGCTCCCGGCCCGGGTCGTGCTGGGGTTCGCCGACGCCGAGGTCACCGCGCTGCTCGGCCTCGAAGACCCTCGCGAGTTCCCGCTCTGCCTCGTCCCGGTGGGACTCGGCGCGCCCGAGGGTCCTTCGGCCGGCGCCCCACCGGAGCAGGTCTCGTTCGAGGTCGCGCCCCTGTCCGGGACCGAGCACGTCCATCAGGGGATCCTCGAGGCGAACGATGCCGGCCGCCTCGACACCGGGGACGAGGCCCGTCGGTGGCGAGAGGGGTTCCCCGCCGGGCCGACCGAGCCGGCCACGGGGCCCGGGGGTCTCCCGCCGGCCAATGCGCCGACCGATTCGCTCGAGGAGGTCATCCGGCGGCGCGGGTCCGCCCGGGTGTTCGGCCAGGGGTCGATCCCCGCCGAGACCCTCTCCACGATCCTCGAGCGCGCCACGACGGGGATCGCCTTCGATTACGCCCCCCTCGGCGCCCACCTCATCGAGCCCTACCTGATCGCCAACGCCGTGGAGGGCCTCGAGCCCGGTGCCTACGTGTTCCGGGACGGCGAACTCCAGCTCCTGAAGCCCGGGAACTTCCGCCGGGAGGCCGGCTTCCTCTGCCTCGGGCAGGAACTCGGGGCCCGGGCCGCGGCCACCCACTTTCTCATGGCCGACCTCCCGCGCGCCTTCGGGGCCCTCGGCGCCCGCGGCTACCGGGCGGCGCAGCTCGAGGCCGGCATCGTCGCGGGGAGGATCTACCTCGGTTCATACGCGTACCGCTTCGGCGCCACCGGCCTCACCTTCTATGACGACGAGGTGACCCGGTTCCTCTCGCCCGACGCTGGGGGCAAGAGCTGCATGCTGGTGGTCGCCGTGGGCGACAGTCCCCGCCTCCGCCGGGCCTGACCCACGTCCGGAGTGGCGTTCGCCTCTTTGGTATCGCGTCCTCACATCCTGCAACCCAACCGCGGGCCGCCGCGAGGATGTTCAAAGCGGCTGGCTCCGAAGTGGGCAGATCAGCCAATGGGGGCGATGACCGAAACTGGATCGGTCCCTCTTGCGAGAATGCTGTGACAACAGTGGAGGGACGATGGAGATGGGGATCGAGCCGGGGGGCCTGCTGGGGCTGGCCGAGGAGATGGCCGGCCGCGCCCGAGAGGAAGACGCTGGCCACGCGGCCCTGGCGGTCCTCGCCGCTGGTGGCGCCCGTACGATTCGGCGGGCCGGGGGGGCTGGTGGTCATGAACCTCGACGGGAGCGACCCCGTCACCCTGGTGCAGGACGGGGTTCTGGGCATCTCATGGCAGCCCCTCGCAGTCACTGGGAGTCCCACGGAGTAGTGGCCCTCTTCCGCCGCAGTCTGCTCCTGGGAGTCGTGCTCATCGTGATCGGGATCTTCTTGGGCGGCCTCAACGTCCTCTGATCAGGCCGCGTGATCGGAGGCGACCCGCTACCCCTCCCGCCTCGGTTTTGCCCGAGATCGTCCGGTGGGGCTCGGAGATCGCCAGGTGGACCCGGGCTGAAGCCCTCCAGCCCTCGCGCTTCGAAGGAGGCTCGACGGTGGCCCCTTGTCCATGGCCCATTGCTCCCTGCCTGCAACGAGGAGCGCCTTCGAACACGCTCCCGGCTGCGCCCAGGCCGTCTCCCAAGCCCTCGCGAACGCCTCCACAGTCTTGATGGCGGCCTGCGGGTCACTTCGACGCTAGGACGTCGACCGGCTGGATGTCCGGCGGGCGCACGAAGAGCTCGGACGCCCTCGCCATGAGGGCCTCGGCGACTTTGCCCGAGAGGTGGGCCTGCCGGCCGGCGTCCTCCTCGAACGTGTCGAAGATGCCGAACTCCGAGGGGCCGATGCGGATGGCGTACCACGTGACCGTGCCCGGCTCCTCCTGCACCAGGGGCAACGCACCCTCGAGGAACGCCGCGATCTCGTCTTCCTTGCCCGGCTTCGCTTCCATGCGGGCCAGAATGCCCACCTTCACCATGTGTCCCTCCTTCAGATGGCACCGGCCACCGCTCGCTCCTGGTTCCGTCGCGATTATCGCTGCACCCAAGGAGAAGCGGCAATCCGAGAAGATGAAGAGGGCGGCATCGGGCAAGTAGGGGGATCGACTTCGGTCACCCGGGGCCCCGGCGCCGCCGCCTTGACCCCAGTCCCGAGCACGGCGGACGATGGAGCCGAATGAGTGACTTGGCCATGCTTCGGTGCGTTCCGTGCAAGGGTGGAACGCCGCCCCTCCGAGGACATGAGCTCGACGACCTGTTGGCCCGACTGGGCAACGACTGGCGTGTGGTGGAAGAGCACCACCTCGAGAAGGAGTTCCGCTTCAAGAACTTCCGCGAGGCGCTCGACTTCACCAATCGGGTTGGGGACCTCGCTGAGGAGCAAAGCCACCACCCCGACATCTATCTGGCCTGGGGGAGGGTCCGGCTGACCGTCTGGACTCACAAGATCGATGGCCTGACCGAGAGCGACTTCGTCTTCGCCGCCAAGTCCGATCGGGTGCTCTGAGCAGGCCGAGACGGGCTGACCGGTCGGCTCAGCGGTCCCGAGTCGGCTTCGCTTTTCGTTGACCCGACCGCCGGCGTCTTCCGGCAGGCGTGGCTTCCGCCGCGGTGATGAGGTCGGAGTCGAGGTCCACCGACACGTGCACTCTGTAGCCGGCGTAGCGATCCTGCCTGGATCGGTGGCCGTGGCGGCCTCGGGATCGACCACCGAGATGATCCGCTCGGAGGCCACGCCCGGCGGATCGAGAGCCTCGGTTCGCCCTCCCCGTCCTGCTCAACCTTCAGGTCCTGGCCGCCGCGAAGGGAACGGGGAACGCGCAGGTAGTTCCTTTGGAGCCGGAGGTCGGACTCGAACCGACGACCTGCGGTTTACGAAACCGCTGCTCTGCCGACTGAGCTACTCCGGACTCCGGAGTTGGCCAATCAGGGGCACGGACCAGACCTGCGACGCTCGTGGAGGGCCTGGCCCGTGCTGCCTACCGGGAACGGGCCGGCTGTGACCTCCTCGAAGGGCTCAGTGTGCCTCGGGAACGCGGGTGAGGTCGACCAGGGCGCCCGACTCGACGCGGGCGATCCACGTGCCGCCCAGGGTGACCGAGGTCTCGCCCGCGCTCGCGAGTAACCCCTCGGCGTCGACGCCCGCAACCGCGGCCGCCTCGGTGCAGGAGCCGTCGGTGCCGACGTCGGCGCACAGCCGCGACCCCTCGCCCGCGACCATGAGCAGGACGGCCTTCACTGCGACCCATCCGTCGGGCGCCGCCGCCACGACGCTCGCCGGTGAGTCCGCGACCTGAGATGGGAGCTTCGGGAGGACCATCTCCGCGGTGGTCTCGCAGAACGAGCCCTGGGGGGTCACGCCGTGGTCGTCGCCCCGAGGCTGGGTCGGGATCGGCTCGCCAACCCGGACCCGCCGTGGGTCGCCGGGGATCGGTGTGCTCTCGTAGGTGATGAGCCCCGTCGGCGCCGGGCCGAGGAGGTAGTCCCCCAGCTCGTTCCACTTCGAGCCGTGGAAGGGATCGTCGAACGTGCGGCTGGATGGACACCACCCGACCAGCTTGCGGATCCCGAAGGGGACGTGGGTCGAGACGGCGTCGACGACGCCGATCGCCCCGTCCTCGCGGTGAACGACGAAGACCGGGTGGCCGTCCGAGAGGAGCTCGGGCGCCGTCTGGCCGACCGGCGGCACGTCGAGGACGGGGGAGCCCGATGCCGGCCCGGCGCGGTTCCGCCCCGGCCCGAAGGCCCAGACCAGCAGGACCGCGGTGGCGGCGAACGCGCCGAGCGCGACGGCTGCGGTAAGCGCGCGCGAGCGGGCCGGCGCGGGCGCCGCCCGGCGCTCTCCGGCGACCACTCTGTCCCAGATCGCCTCGGGCATCTCCGGGGCGTGCCGGAGCTTCGAGAGCTCGCGCTGCCAGCGCTCGGGCATGTCAATCAACCTCCTGGGATCCCAACAACTCGCGGAGGCGCTTCCGCCCGCGGTGCAGGTGGACCCGCACGGTCGCTGCGGAGATTCCGAGCAGCCGCCCCACCTCGGCCGCGGGGAACCCCTCCTCGTCGTGCAGGATCACGGCCGCTCGCTGCTTGAACGGCAGCGCGTCGAGGGCGCCGAGCAGGTCGAGCAGGTCGGGCGGCTCGGGTGCCGCCACGTCGGGCGCGAACACCACCAGTGGAACCTTCACACATCACGAGCCATCACATCGGTGCCCCCGGCAGGAATCGAACCTGCGACACACGGTTTAGGAAACCGTTGCGGTATCGATTCGGGCCACACGCTGCGGCTTTGATCCCCGAGAACGCGGTCGCCATCACCGTGTGCCTCGACTCCGGGGTCGTGGCGTCGCCGTCGCGCCACCACCTGAGGCAAGTGTTCACCGACGGGCAGGAGCCTACCCTACGTGCTCGCGGAACCAGGTGACCGTGCGCTTCACGGCCTCCGGATGCGGTGTGGGCTGGAACGGTCCGAAGGATCGCTTGAACTTGGAGGCATCTAACACGAAGGGCGCGGTCCACTGATACATGAGTTCGCCGAGCTCGCGAATCATCGGCACGAACACACCCCCAAGGCGCGCCATCCCGGGGGAAAGGCGGGCGACCTTGGGGGAAGAGCCGACCTCTGCGAACACGAGCTCGAGGAACTGCCGGCCGGTGATGGGGTCGGCGGTGGGGAGGTGCCACACCTGCCCGTCGGCCTCCGGGCGCTCGCCCAGGATCACCAACGCACGCGCCATGTCCTCGAGGTAGCTCATCGAGCGCGGGACGTCGAGGGACCCGAGCCACAGCGCCCTCTTGCCCTTCAGCGCGGCGCCGAACAGACGCTCGCCGAGCACGCTGTTCGAGCCGTTCGGGCCATAGTAGTCGGAGGACCGCCCGATGGCCACGCGCAGCGTCCCGGCACGGTGCGCCGCAAGCAGCTCCTCGGCCATGCGCGCCCGGAGCGGCCCCTTCTTCCCCGTGACCGTCAGGGGGGAGTCCTCCGTGAGCGGCTCGGTCGACGGCGCGTACATGTAGAGGTTGTCGGCGACGACCAGCTTCGCGCCGGCGGCGGTCGCGCCCTTGGCCACGGAGCTGTTCATCGCGGGGAACTCCTGAACCCACCTCGTGTAGGCGGGCTGCGCGGCGTGGTACACGACCCCGGCGCCCTCGCAGGCCCGCCGGGCCTGCTCCGGGTCCATGATGTCGGCCGCGACCTCCTCGACGCCGGCCGGGAGGCCAGCGCGCCCCCTGCGGCTCACGGCTCGGACCCGGTGACCGCGGTCGGCGAGCTCCCGGACGATCGCGCTCCCGGTCCCACCGCTCGCCCCCAGCACCACGTGGAGGTCGTTCTCGGTTCCCATTGGGTCTCCCCCTCGGGCTGACCGGATGGCGACCCACCATACGTCGCGGGGCTCACGAAGGCGCGGGCACTTGTCGGAGCAGACCCCGAGCCTCAGCGCGCGAAGAAGGGCACACCGAGCCGCTGTCGACGCCGGGTGAAGACTGAGCCTTTCCGGCCGGTGCGGAGGTCCCGCACGTGCACTCCTGGGGATAGGTGTGGCTAGCGGCCCGAGACCACCGTCAGTTGGACGAGGGTGCTCGTTGGGTCCTCTGAGTTCGGTGCGCTCCACACCAAGACCTCGCCGACCGCCGTCGGAACGCCGGTCAGGAACCAATTCGGACCCACGCTGATTGTGGACGCGGTCCACGACGGTGAGGACGCGGGGGCGGACCACTGCTTGAGGAGCGTCGAGGAATTGCCACTCTGGGCGATGTCCGACCACAATGTGACCAGTCCGTCGGAGGTCCCGTGCATGACCAGGTGGTTATTCCACGGCCGGCTGGCGTCCAGTGTCTGTTTCAACCAGGTGGTGCCCGACCAGTACATCACCACGACCGTGCCCAAGCCGATGTCTGCATCCGGCTGGTAGGCCACCCAGGGAGTGCCGGGGTAGGAGCCGGTCACCGTGATCGCCTTGAACAGACCAACGTCCAAGCTCTGGGAGACGAGCTCGTACGATGGATCGTTGTACTGGATCGTCTTCTTGCCGGGACCGCCCCCGATCGGCGACCACGTGGCCCCGCCGTCCAGGCTGCGGGCTACGTAGAGGCCACGATTGCAGAAGCCCGCGGGGTCCCCGCACGTGTTCGATAGGTTCTTCTCCGACCAACCCCACGCCAGGTAGAGGGGCGCCGGGGCCTCGGGGTGCGAAGGGTCGGGCGGCCCCAACCCGATCCGACCGATCACGAATACGTTGCAGGTCTTAGCGGATTGCCACGTGCACACGGGCTGCTTCCCACCCTTGACCAGGACCCGGTACGTCCCCAGGAAGGACCCAGGCGACGCCGCGGTGCCGGGCGCAAATCGAAAGTAGACAAGAGACCCGGCCCCGCTCGAGTTGTCACCCTGCTGCCCGATCAGGTGGGTGACGCCCACATTGTCGGTGACTGCTTCGAGATCGTAGGCGGCTCCCGGCACGGTGAGCCGCTGCTCGGCACCCCATGAGTCGATGGATCCGGGCGCTGTGGCCGCGCGAAAGTAGGGACCCGTGCGGTTGCCGGTCTTCGCCGCCGTGCCCCCTCCGTACATCGCGTAGATACGGCCGGCCGAGTCTGCGAACAGCGTGGGGACGTCGTGCCTGTTCGGGTTCGTCCCGGTGGAGTCGGTGCACCCGCAGTCGAGCACTGCCGCGGACACCTGGACCACGCTGCCGAGCGACGCGCCGGAGGCGGGGTCCCACGCCCGGGCCTCCACCGCCGCGTGGTTGGTGTTCCAAGCGACATACCCGACCCCGTTCGAGACGGCAGCCACCGAGTCGTGGTACCAGACCGGATGTGTAGGGTGGCCGTCCGCCGCCGCGGTTGCAATCACCGGAGCCGAGAGGATCCCGCCTCGCGCCGGCTTCGCCGCTGCCACAGGTTCGCCCGCCAGCAGCACTGCTCCCATTGCAGCAGCCGCCAGAGCACGGATAACGGTGGTTCGACCCCCCCGGTCCCGGTGACGGGCCCCCGGTGCGCTGGACCGAAAGGGACTCGGCCGGTCGATTCGAGAAAGCCCCCCATCTAGGGCCGGCCGCGGAGAAGCTCGGCGCCGTTCCCTTCGCGTCGAATTGCCTCTCATGTCCCCAACTTCGGCCAAATGAGATGCCGGCTTGACCCGAACAGGGACCAGCCAGAGGGAGGAGACCAAGGAACCATTATTTGGGACCCTAGTCACCCGTCCGAGGGCGCTGACCTGCTCGCGTGGACGATCGCGGAGCACTCGAGCCGCCCAGTCGTGTGGTCGTCCGAAGCACGGGCTCCAGGGCAAGGGCCAACGCTCGCAACCTGAATCGGTACAGGGTTTGGGCTCCGGGTCGCCGAGAGTCCGGGAGTTGTCACCAAAACCGGGCCAAGGAGTTCGTTGGAAAGGCTTATGTCTACCGGTGCTTCCAGCCGATACATCCCCATGCAGCTTGGCCCCCCGACCGCCGACCGTGGGACCGGAGGGGGGATGCCGCCGACCAATGAGGAGGGGTGTGGAGTGCACCGGTTCGGTCGCCAGCGCAGGTCGATGACCGTGGCGATCATCGGTTCCGGCGTGGTCGGGACCGCCACCGGCTTCGGCCTGCAGGGCGTCGGCCACCGGGTGATCTTCTGCGACCTCGACCCCGAGCGCCTCATGATGCTGCGTTCCCGGGGCTTCATGGCCATGGAATGCGGCGAGCTGCCGCTCGAGGAGCCAAACGTCGACGCGTACCTGCTCTCCGTGCCCTCCCCCACCGTGGACGGCCGCGTCGACCTCACCCACGTCCGTGAGGCGGCCGCCGCGGTGGGATGCGCGCTGAGCCAGCATGAGGGCCACCCCGTCGTGGTGGTCCGGAGCACCGTCCCGCCTGGGACCACCGAAGACGTAGTCATCCCGGTACTGGAGCGCCGGTCCGGACGAACCGCTGGGCGGGACTTCGGGGTGTGCATGAACCCCGAGTTCCTTCGGGCCCGGTCGGCGGAGACGGACTTCCGGCGACCCCGCGTCATCGTGATCGGCTCAATCGACGCCCGGTCGGAGGACGCACTCCGCCGCGTGTACGCGCCGTGGACCGACGTCCCCGTGGTGGCCACGGACCTCCGCACCGCGGAGGCCACCAAGTACATGGCCAACCTGTTCAATGCCGCCAAGATCAGCTTCTTCAACGAGATGGCGGAGATCCTCACCACGCTGGGGGCCGACCCCACCGCGGCAGCGGGCGCCGTGGCGCTCGGAGCCGAGGGGATGTGGAACCCAGCGTACGGGACCCGAAGCGGCGCTCCCTACGGCGGGGCGTGCCTTCCGAAAGACATGCTCGGTTTCCTCGGCCTGCTCGAGGAGCGGGGGCTGTCCGAGTTGGCCCCAATCCTGCTCGCGGTGAACGAGACGAATGACCGCGTGGCCGCCGCCACGTCCCTCGAGGAAATTGACTCACCACAGGACCCTCGCCGCCTGGCGGTGCCCGCGATGGAGCTCACTCGCTGACCTCTACCGGCCACGCAGCCGCCAGTCCCATGCTCCCGCTCCCCCCCGGCAGGCGGTGGGCTCGCCGCCTGGCGCCGGTGGCGTTCCTCGCGGCGCTCGGGGTGGCCGTGGCGCTGACCCTCCATGACCGGTCGGGGCCACAGCACGCCGACGCGGCGAGGGCGAGCCGACCGGCGGCGCCCGCCCCCTCCTCGAACCCGACGGGGCCGCGCTTCTCCCATACCTATCCCCCTGACCCGGTCGTCCCCGAACGGGGGAAAGCGCTGGGCCCGGACCCCGTCCCGCCGCCCCGGGCCACCATTTCCTCGGGGACGTCGGTGGCGTCGTTCGCGGCGCTGTCCGCGGCCCTGGCGAAGGGCACATTGGTGCGGATCGGGCCGCACCGGTGGCGGCTCACGGGCCCGGCGGGAATAGTCGACGGCGCTTCGCTCCGCGTGGCCGGGCCGGCCACGCTGCAGCTCGCCCGGGGTGCCTTCTTGGTGGCCCGTCACCGGGGCCTGGTGGTGCTGCGGGATGTCCGGGTAATTGGCGTCGGCAACCACGGACGTCCCCTCCCCACGGCTTCGGGTGGGCGGGGGTTCCTCGCGGCAACCGTGGGCGGCAGGATGCGGCTGATCCACGACCAGATCGTCGACCTCGGCTACCTGGGGAACCTTACCTACGGCATCTCGTTCCGCCGTTCGGGGCCCGGTTCTGGCATCTTCGGATCGACTGTCGTCGGGAACTACTTCGGCGTGTACATGAGCGCCTCGCGAGGCGTGCGGGTCGTGGACTCAAGGTTCGCGCACAGCGTGGTCTACGGGATCGATCCCCACTCGTCCGCCAGCCACCTGGTGATCCGCGGCAACGCGGTGCTCGACAGCGGGGTGCACGGGATCATCCTGGCTCAGGGCGTGCATGACAGCGTGGTCGAGGACAACGTGGTTCGTGGGGCGAGGTTGCACGGGATCGTCGTGTACGACCACTCAAACGGCAACGTGCTGAAGGGGAACCGGGTCTCCGGTACCTTCGACGGCATCGTGCTCCAGGATTCCTCGGGGACCCGCCTCACGCGCAACGTGGTGGAGGGAGCCAAGCGGTTCGCCCTCCGCCTGACCGGGGTGACCCGTGCCACCATGGCGTGGGGCAACTCCCTGTCGGGTGCGTTGGTCGGGTTGTTCGTGTACGCGGGCCCGACCGGAAGCCTGTTCGTCGGCAACCGCATCCTTGGCAATGTCGAGAACGTCCGGATCCGGGTGGATGCACCGGGCAACGTCGTTCGCCCGGTCCCCGCGCGCAGCGAGCGGCGGTCATCGTGATCGCTTCGGCCGTCCCTGGGTGGCTTCCGCTGTCGGCCCTTGGAGGGTTGGTGTGGGTGGCGTGGATCCTCCGGCAGGTCCTCGGTTCGAGGTATCGGCCTGCGCCCACGGGCCACGTGGAGAGCACCTCGCTGGTGGTGCCGGTCTATCGCGAGGACCCCGACATCCTTTTCAGGTGCCTTTCCAGTTGGCAGGCCAACCACCCGGGGGAGATCCTGCTCGTCGTCGACCACACCGAGCGTGACTTGCTGCCCCGCGCGGAGGAGTGGGCGAGGCGGGACCCCCGGATCCAGGTGCTGGTCGTGGTGCCGCCGGGCAAGCGGCACGCCCTGTGCGTCGGGGTGCGGGAGGCTCGGTTTGACATCGTGGTCCTGACCGACTCCGACACGATGTGGGAGGAGGGATTCCTGGCCAGGGTGGTGGCGGGGTTCGGAGACCCGGCCGTGGGCGGGGTGGGGTGCCGGCAGAACGTGTACCAGGCAGGGACCTCGCTGTGGCGCCGGTTGGCGGACTGGATGCTCGACGTCCGATTCCTACATTACCTTCCGGCCATGGCCCGCGTTGGCGCCGTCCCGTGCATCTCCGGGCGCACCGCGGCGTACCGGCGAAGCGTGATCCTGCCGATGCTCGAAGATCTCGAGTTCGAGACCTTTCTCGGCAAGCGGTGCCTGAGCGGGGACGACGGCCGCCTGACCTGGCTGGTTCTGCGAGCCGGTTGGAAGACGGCTTACCAGGGGAACGCCCGGGCGTGGACGGTCTTCCCCAACACTTTCCGTGGTTTCGTGAAGCAGCGGATCCGGTGGAGCCGCAACTCCTACCGCTGCTACTTCCGGGCGGTGCTCCGAGGGTGGCTGTGGCGCCAGCCGGCCATCACGTCGGTCAGCGTGCTGCAGAACCTCATCGGGCCGTTCACCCTGGCCCTGGCCACCTACTTCCTGATCGCCTCGCTCCTGGCCCACGAATGGGGGCTGGCGCTGCTGGCCTGGTCGTGGCTCCTGCTGGGGCGGGCCATCAAGGGCGTCGGCCATCTGGTTTCGGAGCCCTCCACGCTGTGGTACCTCCCCTTGATCACCGTGATCTTCATCCTGGTGATGATCCCGGTGAAGCTCTACGCCTTGGTCACTATGAACGTGCAAGGGTGGATCACGCGTCGGGCGGACACCGAGGTCGCGGAGGGACAGTCGAGCCGGACGCTGGAGCCACTCACCGAGGTTTCCTGATGGCGCAGGTGGCGCGCACCGCGCTCCTGCCATCGGCGTTTCAACCGGCGTTGACAATCACCGGTGGCCCCGTCCGAGGCCATGCTCCTCATGCAGGCTCTCCGGGTGCTCCAGGGGCAACCGAGCGAGGAGGCGGGAGTCCAGCCGGTTGGTCTTGGTGCTTGCTGTAGTAGGAGCGGAGGCGTGGTGCAGGAGGCGATCGAGCATCGACACGGCCATGGTGTGCTCGGGCAGGAACCGTCCCCACTCCTCGAACGGCCAGTGGCTTCCCACGCCCAGGCTCCGGCGCTCGTAGGCGGAGGCCACGAACCGGAACAGCAGCTGGGTCCCCACGGCGTCAAGCGGTCACGCGTCACGCGGAACCAAACAGAAGAGGTGGAGCCGGAGGTCGGACTCGAACCGACGACCTGCGGTTTACGAAACCGCTGCTGAGACCGCCGATCGGGAGCACCATACTGACATTGCCAGGAGCCGTGACTTGCCGAACAGTCCACCGATCCGTTCCCAGATCGGCGCAATCCGTTCCGGACACGGGTTCGAGCAGGCCGCTGACCTGCGTCAACGGGATTGTCTGCCAGCCCCACTCCAGCGACTCCAGCTCCAGTGGGGCTAGCGGACTTTCCGGCGGACATCGCCGAAACGGCCATCAGCCGCCGTCCGAGGAGTCTAGCGGACCGCCAGACGCCCGGTTCCGCCGCGGCGACGGCATCGGAGCATGCTTCGCCCACGGTTCCTCCAGGGCACATTCGTCCAGACACAATGGGTTGAGCCTTGCGAACTCTTCCGAACGATCGGGGATCGCCCGGAGGATCTCCGTGGGGTTCATGCCGCGACGGTCGTCCTCCTCGTTCTGGAACAGCCGGATCGAGATTCCCTCCCCCCGTACTCCTCAGGGGAGCCTGAAGAAGGCGTAGAAACCTCCAAGGAACCCGGGGCGACTCATGAGGCCTGGCGGGGTCGTCAAGCGAGTGCCGCCTCCAGAAGGCGTCCGGCGAGCCGGCGCCAGGACCACTCATGATGCGCGAACCGGCTCAACTCCTGGCGGATCTCTTCGCGCTCCTCCGCTGGGAGCGCGAGGAGACGGTCGATGCCCACGGCGATTCTGCGTGCGGCACCGGCGCCCGGCTGGAAGGACAACAGGCCCGGACGTCCGACCGCCTCCTCGAGAACGGCCGCCGTCTCGGCGAGACCGGAATGCCGCGCCACGAGAGGCAGGGCGCCCGCAGCTGCACCCTCAGCGGCCACCATGCCGAAGGCTTCCCACAGGATCGAGGGAACGACGAGCACGTCCATGGCGGCCACCGCGCCCGGGGCGAAGCGGTGGTCGAGCCGGCCGGTGAACGTCACCGGAGGGGCGCTTGCCCGGGCCTCGAGGTCGGTCTCGAAGAGCTCGGCGGCCATCCCACCCACTTCCCGGAGCCACTCCAGAGCCTCCGTGTCTGCGCAAGCCACGGCCATGGCAAGCGCGGCCAGCCACTCCCGGTACAGGCCGAAGCCCACGATGAGCACGGCCGGATGGTGCGTCGATAGACCGGCCGCCGAGATCACCAACCCCACACCCTTCTGTGGGATGAGCTTCCCGAAGTAGCCGACGAGAGGCTCACTGCGCCCGGCGAGTTCGCGGAGCCGGCCGGCAGCGGCGGGATCCGGAGCCCCCTGGTCGTACCCGCGAGCCAGTTCGTGCAGCGTCGAGGCGTCTCGGCGAGCCAGAGCCCGCGCGACCTCGCCGTCCAGGGCCGTGGGCCGGCCGCGGTCGGTGATCGCTTCGGCCTCGAGACGAGCCGCGGCCCGGAGCAGCGCCCTCCTCCGAGGCATCGGGTGGAACCGGGTGGCATCGACCCCGGGGGGGACGACGCTCACCAGGTGCCCGATGCCCGGAACGAGCTCCACGCACCTGCTCAGGACGTCCGAGCTGGGTCCGATCACGGCCCGAGCAGCCTGGAGTCCCTCTCGGGCGAGCTCCACATACCGCTGCTGAGGTCGGACGGCGTACTCGAGGTCGCTGCCATGGATCTTCGCCACGTATCGGCCGGGGCCCAGTGCTCGCTTCGCCACGGCAGCCCCCGGAATGGCATGCCCCGCGACCACGACGTCGCTCCGGTGCCAGGCCGCGGCGGCCCGGAGTGCTTCCACGTTCAGCCGGAGGTAGAGATCGAGTTCCGCCGTCGTCAGGTCGAGGAACCGCTTGACCTCGAACCCCTCGTACTCATCGATCACGAAGACGGGGAGGAGGCTGCCGATGTCCGGCCTGAGGAGCACGCACCGGCCCGAGGCCGACGACGCGACGTTCGGGTTGAGGGCAGACGGCCCATCGGGACCGACCGTGCCCCACGCCTCGATCCACCCGTAGCGCTCGGGGTGGGATTCCTGGCAGAGGAGCAGGACGTCGTGCCCGGCGGATGCGAGTACCTCGGCCACCCTCGCCGTGTAGACATTCGACCCTGAGCCTTCGAGCAGCCACCCGTGCCACAGCAGCACCCGCATCGGTCCCCCCCATGAGCCCGCCCAGCTTGGATACGCGGTCCGGTCCATGGTGCCAGGTGTCAACGTCCCACCGCCCGTGCCAAGCTCCTGGGCAGGCATTCTCCAGGGCTTGGATCACGATTATCCGGGCGATCAGATCGCTCTGGACAAGGCCTCCATGGCGGACTCCAAGGTCCTCGACGATCGGCAACTTCGCATTCGCCCACACCACGAAGAGCGTCCGAAGACCCGTCTCCTCGAAGTTCTCGGTGGTCTTCGCCCGGAAGTGCGGGCGCTATTTCCGCGGGGATCGCGACAGATCCGTTTCTGCCTGCGCATACTCGATGTACAGGACGCGAACCCGTCAGTGGGGGGAGAAGAGATTTCACGGGTTGCCTCCGCCGAGCCCGTCGTTTCCCAGATGGAGGAAGGTGGTCCCATGACAGTCGAGGGTATCGACGTTCGTCAGCTGGAAGCATTTAACAAGGAGTACGAGCGGTCGCCGGAGGGCTTCACGCTCGGCATCGAGGCGAAGACGATCTGGGAGGGCCGGGGCCTCGGCAACCTGGGCAGGATCGGGCGGTGGAGCCTGGGCGGCCAGACCATGGAGAAGCCCACCAGGGACTTCTCGGTCCAGCTCGGTTCCTGGCGTGAGGTGGGCGACGCCATCGGCGTCCAGATGGCCGATGATCGCGTCGAGCCCGTCGAGGCTGCCCTCCTCGGCCTTGCCTCCTGTGTGAGCGAAGCGATCACGTTGAACTCCGCAGCCGCCGGGGTGAACCTGGAGGGCCTCGAAGTCAAGGCCCACGTCGACGTGGATCCGGGCCCCATCACCGGAGCCAAGGACCCGTCCACGTGGAAGGAGTCGCTCCAGAAGGTCCAGGTCGACGTCACCGCGCGCGGAGAGTTCTCCGACCGGGACCGTCAGGCGATCGAGGAGGGTGCCAACCGGTCGCCCGTACACCACATCTTCAGCAGGACCGGGATGCTCCAGACGAACTTCCACTACGAGCAGTAATCGTCCGGAAGCGCTCAGGGGCGGAAGGGATCGGGCCGCTCGCGGCGAGGCGACCCTGCCCTTCCGCGCCCCCTGTTCCCGGGCGGCCCACCGGCCGCTCCCCCTCACCGGGCCGGCGCGGACGAACCCTCGGCGTCCCTCATCGGGCGTGCGCACGGCGGCACCGGCTGCACAGGCCCAATTCGTCTTCCGGGTCAACCGGTCCCGTCAGGCACCGCCAGCACCTCTCGAGTGGGTGCGACTGCCAGTACAGTTGGTTGATCACCCCCATCGAGTTGTCCGCGGGGGGTGGGTCGAAGAGGTCGCTGCGACAGGGCGAGCAGAGCACTCGATCGCCGGCCCGGGATTCGACTTCCTCGGAGCCGCACGACCAGCAGTGGTCGTCCAGCCAATCGGGCGCTGCCTTGCCCGCAACACTCACCGTATGGGCCTTCCGCACGCGTGTGGTCCCTTCATGGGTGATGGATCGGGCTCCGGGCTTGGGAGGTCGATACACCCCTCGAAGCGATGGCCGAGGGCGCCTGCAGGTTCATGGCCCCGTGGGGGGCCGGCCCATCCCTGCCCAGCAAATGCCATTGATGTAATTCTAAGGCCGCTCGGAGCTGTCGCCGAGCGAACTGCGCTGGGACCCGGCCAGCAAGAACCTTTCGCCTCGGAGATGGGAGATCTGAGGCACGGGCGAGAACGGGATCATGCGGGGGGGCCTTCCGTCCCCCAGGAATCAGTCCATGGCACCATTTGAGGGACTCCTCGGGTTTGTGTGGGTGGTCGGAGAACCAGATACCGCTCTTGACCTGGGCAAACAGGTTCCGGAGGACGTCACGTCACATGCACACGAAGGCGGGTGGGCCAAGGAGGAGGCGGTCGCACTCTTCCCGCCTCCCCTCCTTGGCTGCCGGATCGGGAAGCCGCTGCGGCGCGGTCAAGCTCGCAGCCCCGTAGGGGGCCCGAAGGCACTGGTCAGGGCCGTAGGGCGGCTTGACGGCGCCATGCGGCGACCGATGCTGGCCAGCCTGGAGGGGAGGCGTTTCCCCTGGTCAGCTGGCCTCTGCGGTTACCGCAACTCCCAGAAGCACCCACAGAAAGGTGAGGAGAACCCCATTTGAGCGGGACCTGGGATGCTTTCAACACACGTGGTCGAGTCGCTGCACTGCCCGGGGAGGGACCGAGCGCAACGCTCGCGGCCGTCCGGGCATGAGACCAGGAGGTGGGCGTGGTAGAGGCTTGGGTCCTCATCCAGGCGGAGGTGGGCAGGGCCGCCGGCGTGGGCGGGGAAGTGGCGGGCGTGAAGGGGGTGAGATCGGCCGACGTTGTCATGGGTCCCTACGACGTGATCGTGCGAGTGGAAGCCCACTCGATTGACGAGCTCGGCAGGATCGTGGTCGTGAGGATCCAGGCAGTGGAGGGGGTCGCCCGCACCCTCACCTGTCCAGTAGTCCACCTTTGAGGAGTAGCGCTGCGCCGACCTACGATCCTGGCAGGAGGAGAAATGGTCCAGAAGATCTGGGGTCTATCGAAGAAGGCGGCAAACTATCGGGACGCTGCGAAGCCCGAGGTCGCCTGCTCCGCCTGCAAGTTCATGTTCCCGCCATTCGGGCTGGGAGGATGCCGGCTGGTGCGAGGCGTGATCCGCGCCTCGGCCACCTGTGACGAGTTCGTTGCCAGGCGTCCGACTGCCTGACCGAGCACCCTCGGGTCGGCGCAGTGGACGCCGATGGGCTCCTCGGGGATCTCTGGCCACGGGCGGCCGGGGCGGCCCGCAGCTGTCCAAGATCCGTTCCCAGGTCGGAGGATTCCGTTCCCACGTCCACCTGGACGATCCGCCTGACCTGCGAGGATGGGATTGTCTGCCAGCCCCACTCCAGCACTCCAGCGGACTGGCAAACAATGCGGCAGACAATCCTTCCGGGACCCTGGCAGCCGCCTGCGCAGTGTAGCGAACGGGTGCAGAGGATGGCCGGTGAGTCACGGTCCCGTGACCGCTCGCCTATGTAGCGTTTGACGAGAACGTTCAGAATGTTCTAAATATACGGAAGATGGACCAGCGATCCGTGGACCAGGCCCGGGCGGTCTTCACCGAGGGAATGGGCGCTGCCTCGGCCACCTCCGGCGTGCTATCGCAACTGCAGGGACGCATCTTCGGCGTTTTGTTCCTCGAGGATCACCCCCTCTCCCTCGACGACATCGCCGAGGCCCTTCAGCTCTCGAAGAGCAACATCTCCATCAACATCCGGAATTTGGTCGAGTGGCATCTCGTGCGCCGCGTTTCGATACCGAACTCTCGCAGGGATCACTACGAGGCCGCGTCCGACTTCTGGCGCGTCATGCAGGAGATCATGGAGCGGCGGTTCCGCTGGAACATCCGCCAGGTGATCGCGGCGTGCGACGAGACCTCGCGAACGGCCCGGGCGGGCCGGACAGGCTCGCGCGCAGCTGAGCGGGAGCGCGGGTTCATCGAGGGCCGGCTCGAGGCCCTGCGATCGTTCGCCGCCGCCGTGGACGCCGGCATCGAGGCATTTGGGCGAGGCGAGCCGATCACGCCGCAAGCGATGCAGGTGATCCACGTCGTTCCCGGACGGAAACGATGAAGACGACGACGACCTTCCTCGACGAGGTCCTCCCCGAGTTCGACTTCAGGAGTCGTCACGGACGACGTGTCGCCGCAACGCCGGAGCGGGTGGCGGAGGCAGTCAACGACGTTCGGCTGGGCGGCACAGCCTCGCTCCTCATGAGGATCCGAGGGCTGCACATCCCGTCGGGCTCGATCCGGGACGCGCTCACGGGGTCGGGCTTCACCGTGCTCGCCGAGCGGCCGGGGTCGAGATGGTGGCCGGCACGACCGGACAGTTCTGGGCGCTCCGCGAACAGGCGCACATGGAGGCTCCGCTCGATCTCCAGGCCTTCCGGGCCTTCGATCGCCCGGGGTGGGCACAGGGCGCGGTATCACTTCGCATCGAACGCCTCGAGGATGGTTCGACCGACGTGATGACCGAGACTCGCGTGCGATGCGTCGACGACAGAGCGCGCCACCGCTTCGCCATCTACTGGTTGCTCATCAAGGTCTTCAGCGGATGGCTGCGTCGAGACTTCCTCCGAAGGGTCGCCCGGATCGCGGAGGGCGCCGAGTGAACGTGCCGCTGCTCGTGGCCGGATCCCTCGCACTCCTCGGTGCCGCTGTCCACGGAGTGGCAGGGGAGGCCCTCGTGGTACGAAGGCTGTCGCCGAGCGTGCTGCCATCCAGCCGCTTCGGCGGTCCAGGCATGACCAAGGCGATGATCCGCGCCACCTGGCACATGACGACGATCGCCTTTGTCACCATCGGATCCGCGCTCGTCCTGTCAGGCTCGGTCCTCCACGGCGATACGGCCCGGGGAATCGGCCTGGTCGCCGCCGGCGCGTCCACGGGCTTCGCCGCACTCGCGGTGGGGGGTGCCTTCACCCAAGCCCCTCGAGCCCTGCTCCGCCACCCCGGTCCCGCCCTGCTCACCGCCGTCGCGGTGCTGGCGTGGTCGGGAATCGCATGACGCGACCTGATCGCTTGTCGCCACCCGGGTCGTTGGCCCACCCAGACCGGCCTGCATCGCTGCCGGGACTGGCAGGCGTCTTTCCTTCCCGGCTACTTCATCCGAAGCCCGCCGGCCAAGCCTCCGGCGCTTCCGGGGGGCCACAGGATGATGAAGGCCCGGCCCACGATGTGGTCGATCGGGATCTGGCCCAGACCGAACCGCGAGTCCATGGAATGCAGCCGGTTGTCCCCCATCACGAACACGTGACCGGGGAGCACGTGCCAGGGAGGCAGCGTGCGCGGGTCGCGTTGCTCGTCCAGATAGGGCTCGATCAGGCGATGCCCGTTGACGTAGATCACCCCATCGCGCTGCTCCACCACGTCCCCGGGGAGCCCGATCACCCGCTTGATGAAGTCCTCGCACGGCGGTGAGGACACGCCCAGGCCCTCCGTGATCCAGTGGAGAAACGCCGCCACGGGGTTTCGGTGGGACTCGGGACACGTCCCGGAGAACACGACGACGTCCCCGTAGGACGGCCCGTGGAGCCGGTACGCCAGCTTGTTCACCAGCACCCGATCCCCCACCTCGAGTGTCGGCTCCATGGAGATCGAGGGGATGTAGAAGGCCTGGACCAGAAAGGACTTGATGAGCAGGGCCAGGACGAGCGCGATGACGACGAGCGCGGGCGCTCCCCCCAGGAAGCCGAACCGCCCCTTCTTCTTGCGGGGCTTCCCGCTGCCCTCGTCGCCAGTTGGGGCCATCCCGACAGCGTTCGGATTCGATCTGGCGTCATCCATGCTCGACCCTCGGCTCGTGACAGTACCCGGGAACGCCTCCGATCCCCCGGGCACACGACCACCTCGAGTAAGGCGCGGGAACGAGGCGAAGTCTTTACACGAGCCCGTGGGGTGGGTCGTCCCTGGTTTGAATGACGGCCAGTGGGCGGCCCACGGCCACCCAGGTCAGCCGGGCCTAGGAATCGGGAGCCTCGGACCCTACACTCGGGCCGATGGGAGCTTGCCCGAGATGCGGAGAAGGGAACCCTGACCAGGCACGGTTCTGCCTGGCCTGCGGCCAACCGATCGGCCCACAGCTGGCCCCGGCAGAGGAACGCAAGACCGTCTCGATCCTGTTCGTGGACCTCGCGGGGTTCACCTCACGGTCCGACGAGGCCGACCCCGAGGAGGTCCGGGATACCCTCCGCCCCTACCACGCCCTGCTGAAGCGGGAGGTTGGAGCAGTGGGTTCGTGAGCGGTGACGCAGCCATGGCGGAGGCCGTGACGACCTCCCCGCAGCCGTCGACCTCCATGCAGAGGCCGCTACCTGGTGGATGGCGTTCGGAAACGTCGTGGAGGGAGCGCAGGCCCTCCTTGGCCTGGGCCGGTGTCTCACATGTCTCGGGCGCGCCGACGAGGCCGATGTCGCCTTCCGGAGGGCTCGGGCCATCCTCTCCGGAATGGGCGCGACGGCGTTGATCGCGCAGTCGATGCCGCGGAGCGGAGCTAGAAGCTCTGCGATGTAGGGGGAAACGCCAGGTCTCCACCCCTGGGTCGTCGCATGGCATCCTGGTCGCCCTCGCCGCGACGGCGCTGTGGCTCGGTGCATGCACGCCGGCGCACTGCCCCTCCCTCCCGCCACCCACCGTCCGCTTCACCGGGGCCGCCGCCCCGGCGACCCTCCAGGTGGACGTGGCCCGCACCCCGGCCTCCAGGGCCCTCGGCCTGATGCGTCGCGGATCCCTCCCCCAGAACCGAGGGATGCTGTTCCAGTTCCCCGGCTCGGTGGACACGCCGTTCTGGATGAAAGACACGCTCATCCCCCTCTCGGTCGCCTTCTACGGCCCCGACGGCCGGATCGTCGACATCCAGGACATGGAACCGTGCCCGAAGGACTCCTGTCCGCTGTACCGATCATCGCAGCCGTTCGTGGGAGCGATCGAGGCGAACCAGGGATACTTCCTCCTTCATGGAATCAGCGTCGGAGATGGGGTCCGGGTTCGAATCCCCACCTGCTCCTGATCCCGAGTGCCCGCTGTGCCAGGCGGAGCGTCTGACCGCCTGGCTCTTCGAGGACGAGGACTGCTGGGTGGCGGACTGCTTGATCTGCTCCACGCCCATGATCGTGTGGCGCCGCCACGGGCTCCCCGGCCAGGACCTGGAGGAGCAGCTGCTGGGGCGCCTGGCCGATGCCGCCCGGGCCCGGTACCCGGACGGGTTCTGGATCGATCCCCTGCGGCGGCGCATCCCCGACCACTGGCACGCGCACGCCCGCCCCGCCGGAGGCTTCTTCGATCCGAGCGCCGAACGAAGGTGGTGATCCGCGGGCGTCGGGCCTGCGAATGAGCCGCAGAGCAGCGGCGGGCGGTGCTTCGGAGGGAGAGGCAC
>JALYLZ010000155.1 GCA_030774015.1 Actinomycetota bacterium
GCGGCCCGTCGACAGCCGGGGCTCGTCGACGGGCATGGTGTTGAAGCAGGTCAGGCCCTCGGCCCCACCGTCCACGGCGGCCCGGGCCAGCGCCACGACCTCGGCGGGGTCGTCCCCCGGCGGCAGCTTCACGAACAGCGGCTTCGTCGTGTGCGGCCCGAGGGCCTCCAGAACGCGGCTCAGATGCTCCCGCCGCTCCCGTGGCGACGCCCAGGCCAGGCTGGGGCTGCTCACGTTCAGCTCGATCCCTTCGGCGTGTGGCCCGACAAGCGCATGCGCGGCCAGGACGTCGTCCACCTCCTCGGCCGCCAGGCTCACGATGACCGGAGCGGTCTTGCGGTAACGGGCCATCCGCTTCGCGGCGAAGCCGGCGCCGCGGTTCGGCAGGCCCATCGCGTTCACGATGGCTCGGTCGCCCGGACGGCGGACGATCCGGGGCTTCGGGTTCCCCCGGCGCGGAGCCCGGGTCAGCGACCCCCCCACCGCGTACCCGAACCCGAGGTCGCCCAGCGCCGACAGGAACCGGCAGCTCTTGTCGAACCCGGCGGCCAGCCCCACCGGGTTCCGCAGCGGGATGCCGGCCATGGTGACGCCGAGGACGGGATCGTCGGCCACGCCCCCGATGGCCTTCCAGGGCAAGGGAAGCCGGAGCACCGTCCCGGCCACCCGATGGGCCGCCTCGGGAGGAAGGGCGAAGAACAGGGGGCGACCCACCGCGCGGTACAGGCCCATCGACGCCCTATGCTACCCGGGCCATGCCCGGCGACCTCGTCGATCGCCTCATCGCCGCATCGGAGCTCCACGGTGACTTCGTGCTGTCCTCCGGGAAGCGCTCCACCGTGTACTTCGACAAGTTCCGCTTCCTCACCGACCCGGCGCTGCTGCGCGAACTGGCCTCGGAGGTCCGCACGCTGGTCCCCGAGGGCGTCACCCACCTGGCCGCCCCCGAGGGCGCCGCCACGCTCCTGCTGGCCGCCGTCTCGCTGGAGGCGGGCCTGCCCATGGTGGTGGTCCGCAAGGAGCCCAAGGCCTACGGGACCCGGGCCCAGGTGGAGGGCGCGCTTCCCGACGGTGCCCGCGTGGCCCTGCTGGAGGACGTGAGCACCACCGGCCACCAGGTCGAGGCGGCGGCCCGGGCCCTGGAGGCCGCCGGAGCGCGGGTGGAGCTGATCATCCTGGTGATCGACCGGGGCGGCGCCGACTCGCTTGGCGCCGCCGGCTACCGCGTGGAGGCGGTGGCCTCGCTCCGGCCTCGCGACTGACCTTCCCGTCGCAGGAGCAGCGCCTCCCCCACCAGAGCCACCAGCAGCCCGATCCCCACCGGGCTGGCGGCCACGTACTGGAGCCCGCGGGGCAGCCAGTCCGGCGGCCCCGGTACCAGCAACCCCCCGGCCACCAGCGACAGCGCGAACACGGCGGCACGGGCTCGATTCCAGCGCGTTCGCCGGAGGATGCGCAGGGCCAGCACCGTGAGCGACGCCATCACGGCCAGCAGCACATCGGCCGCCAGCGCCTCCGGGAGGCGCAGGACGAACCGGACGGCCGCCGGGGTCAGCGCCACCGCGGCCAGCGCCACACAGGCCAGGGCCAGCGACGGCCGGGCCAGGACGGGGTCGCGGGCCGCCAGCGCCGCCGAGTCCGCCCGCGGCACCGACCCCACGCCGGGAACGACACCCTGCACCGCGTGGCTCAGCCCGGTCACGACGAACGCGGGGGCCAGGCGGCGGCCCGAGACCTTGGTGCCGGTCGCCGCCGAGACGGCGTTGAGGGTGGCCAGGCCGTTCAGCCCGGCCAGCAGTCCGCCGATGGCCACCGGCAGCGCCACGGCGGGGTCGAACGCCGGACGGACGATGGCCAGCCCCAGCATCGATCCACCGGACGGGGCCGACCCCAGCGACCCGGCGGCCAGGAACACGGCCAGGCCGGCCAGGAACCCCAGCAGGATGGAGAGCGTTCGCCACACGCCGGCGGCCCACAGATCGAGCGACAGCGAGATGCCCACCACCAGGACGAAGGCGACGGGGCGGGCTCCCGGCCACCCCGGCCAGGCCGGCCCGCCCGGCCCGCCCGCGCCCACGGCGTCGGGGAGGAGGGCCCAGGCGATGGCGGCGGCGAGCAGCAGCAGGAAGATCGCGGTGACGAACTGCGTGTACACACGGGCCACGGCCCGGGCCAGGCCGGTGACGCCGATCACGGCCAGCACCACCCCCGACAGCACGAGCCCGCCGGCCACGGCCCGGACCGGATCGTTCGGATGTGCGTGGTCGAGGGCCAGCAGGATGGCCGCCAGGATGACGGAGGCGGGCCCCTCGAAGGCCGGAAGGCGGTGGCCGGCCAGCAGCTGGGCCACCGTGAAGATGGCCACGAACAGCAGGGCCCGTCCCACGAACGCCTCCGCGTCGGCGCCGGTGAACCCGAGCGC
>JALYLZ010000156.1 GCA_030774015.1 Actinomycetota bacterium
TCGCCGCCGGCCGGCACCACCGAAGTTGCCGACGGTCGCCTGGATCAACGAGCCACAGGAGGAGGTGGTCGCACAGAACGAGTGACGAGGGCGTGTCTCAAAGTGCTTGACAGGTTCCGGACCGGCCACGCGGAGGCCCTGCGGTGGCTGGGAGAGCACCGCTTGGCGCCGGTGTCCGTGGCAACGGGCTATGTCCGGTTTGGCGGCCTGGTAGCACTGGCGACGCTGCCGGGGCCGGAGGGTCGGCCCGTTCGCCTACTACTGGGAGCCATGCCCGAGCCCTGGCTCGGCGCGGTTCCGGCCGGCGCCCGCGAACCACGCATGGCGAGCGACCTGTTCCGGAGGACGCTCGAGAACCTGCGTGGTGAACGCGACTTCGACGCGTTCCCCGAGTCTCGCCGAACGGCCAGCCTGGACCTGGTGGAGGCGTTTCTGCTCCAGGACAGAGTGCAGGTCCGCCGGTTCACCACCCGGTTCCTGCACGGAAAGGCGTACCTCTTCGCGGAGCGGGACGGCTCGGGGGGGCTGGCCGGCGAGAGCGCCGCCCTGGTCAGCTCGGCCAATCTGACCTCGGGCGGGCTCGAGCACAACCTGGAGCTGGGAGCGGTGAGCTACCAGCCGAGCACCGTGACCCTGGCCCTGGACTGGTTCGACGAGCTGTGGGCTGAGGCCGACGAGTTCAAGGACGACCTGCTTGCTCTCTTGTTTCCGCCCGAGGATCAGTACGACCCCCAGACCATCTTCCGGCGGGCGCTGCTCGAGCTGTACGGGGACGAGGTGGAGAGGGAGTCCGGCGGGGAGGTCAGAGCGGGTGGCGTGACCCTGACCCGGTTCCAGGAGCAGGGCTACCGGCGGGCCCGGCGGATCCTGGGCGATTTCGGCGGCGTGATCTACGCGGATGGCGTGGGCACCGGGAAGACCGAGATCGGCCTCCGGTTCCTGGAGGAGTACGGACGCGAACGCGGGCTGTACACCCTGGTCATCACACCAGCCCAGCTGCGGGAGTCCCTGTGGGAGCAGCGGCTAGAGGAGGCCCTCCTCCCGGGGCAGGTGGTCTCCTACCAGGAGCTCGCGGCGGACCGCCAGTTGGGCGACGGAGGGCAGCGACGCCTGCGGCTGGACAAGGACGCCTACCGCCTGGTCGTGATCGACGAGGCGCACGCCTTCCGGAACTCCGACAACACCTGGTACGCGGCCCTGGACCGGCTTCTGGGCGGCACCAGGAAGGACGTGGTGCTGCTCACCGCCACCCCGGTGAACAACTCGCTGTGGGACCTGCACAACCTGGTCATGCTCTTCGCCCGGCACGACGCGTTCTTCCGGTCCAGCCACCTCGCCATCCCATCGCTGAGGGAACTCGTGGCCTCGGCGGGGGCCCGCGATCCCGATCAGATCCGGGAGGAAGTCCTGTTCCCGCTGGTGGATGCCGTCGCCGTCCGCCGCGACCGGCGCTTCATCATGGACCACTACGAGGGCGAGACGTTCCAGGACGGGACGCCGGTGCGCTTCCCGAGCCCAGTCCTCGACGAAATCCGATACGACCTGGACAGCGTCTACCCGGGCGTGTTCGGAGACGTGGTGGACACCATCGGCGGGCTCACCATGGCCAGGTACGTCCCGGCCCGGTACTTGCTGGGTGGGCGACCCGATCAGGTCGCTCGGGAAGAGGCCCTGGCCGGCCTGATGCAGTCCCAGCTCCTGAAGCGATTCGAGTCCTCGGTGGCGGCGGCCCGCGAGACGCTCCGGCGGATGATCCTCGCGCACGAGCTGCTGGTCGAGGCCTGGACGGCGCGAGCGGTCGTGCCGTCCGTCGGCACTCTTCGTGACCTGATCCTTGGCGCCCAGGAGGGCGCACCATTGCCGGACCTCATCGAGGAAGCACTGGAGGAGGACGAGGGAGCGCTACCTGCCTCCAGCTTCGATCCGTCCTTCCTGGCAGATGTCCAGGCCGACCTCGAACGTCTGCTGGAGCTGTCCGCCACGTTGGACCGGTTGATGGCGCTTCCCGATCCCAAGCTGGAGGCCCTGGCCACCATCCTGGAACGAACCGAGGCTTCGAAGGTCGCGGTCTTCTGCTCGTATGCCGACACGGCGCGGTACGTCGCGGAGGCGATCGACCTGGACCGTGCTCGCTTCGGGTCTCGGGACATGGTGGTGATCATCGGGACCGAGACCGAGCCGACGGACCGGATCCGCCGCCTGGAGCGGTTCTGCCCACATTCGGTGACCGGCGACCCGACCTTCGAGCCGCCGGATGGAGAGGTCGATCTGCTGGTGTCGACGGACGTCGTCTCGGAAGGGCAGAACCTCCAGGAGGCCCAAGCCGTCGTGTCGTACGACCTTCCCTGGAACCCACAGCGGGTGGTCCAGAGGAACGGCCGGGTCATCCGTCTGCGTAGCCCGCACGACCGGGTATTCCTGTTCACGCTGCTCCCGAAGGCAGGGGACCTGGAGGCCGCGTTGAGGCTGGAGGCCCGGGTTCGAGGGAAGATCGCGGCCGCCAATGCCACATTCGGAATGGAGTCCCCGGTCCTAGCGGACGTGGAGGCCGTGTCCCGCAGTTACGCCGACGAGGCGATTGCCGAGCTGGAAGGATTCTTCCGGCGCTTGGAGGAAGGCGACGCATCCCTCCTTGACGAGGGGCAGGCTCCAGGCTCCGGGGCGTTCGCCGGCGAGCAGTACCGGTGGGTGCTGTCGCGACTGCTCGACGAGGGAGCCTTCGACACCCTTCGTCGGCTGCCCTGGGGCATCGGTTCGGGGTTCGTCCGGCAGGATTCCCCTCGGAGCGGTGTCTTCTTCGCGTGCCGTACCTCCAGCGGGGAGCGCCAGTGGCGGTTCGTCACCTTCGAGGACGAGATCGTTCGTGAAGACCTCGAAATGCTCCGTCTCATCGATCCGGAGTCTGCGCCACGGGCACAGTTTCCGCGGGGAGACGTTCTGGAGCGGCTCTGGACCATCGCTGCCCAGGACATCTGCACGGACTACAACGCGCGGCTGGACCCGAAGCGTATCGAAGGAGCTCTCCCTGCTAGCCAGCGATGGGCACTCGACATCCTGCGAAGTCCCGATCTTCCCGACGAACCTGCGTACGCTCGGGCCGACCAGGCACTGGGTGTCGGGCGCGGCCACCAGGTGACCCGGGCCATCTCTGAGATTCGCCGGCGTGCGCGCGAAGATGGATTGGGCGTTCATGAACTCGCCGAGCTCATCGTTGGAGTCGTGGACGAGCTGGGACTGCGGCCCGAACCGCCTCCAGGAGACCCACCGAGTCCCATCACGCCCTCGGATCTCGGCGTGGTCTGCTTCCAAGTCGTTCTCTGGAGCGAGTGAGCACGCGAATGCGGTTGACTACTCGGAGCGGGAGCGGCCCAAGCCGATGCCGGCCAGCAGCTGCATGATGGCCAGGCCGATCGGGACGTAGATGTACCAGCGGAAGCGCTGGGGCTCGTCCAGCAGGGCGTAGCCCAGGAAGAACCCCGCCATGGCAAACCACAGGCCCACCCGGCCGGTGAGGTGCGCCGCGTACAGGACCTGGTCGCGCAGGCTGGTGGACAGCAGCGGCCGGCGGACCCACCTGGCGAAGGACCAGACGCCGCCCGCCGCGAACAGGCCGGCCACCACGACCTCGAAGACGTTCACTCGCCGCGGCCTGGGTCGGGGTCGGGCCCCCGCGCGGCCTGGTCGAGGATCCGGGCCACCTCCTCGTCGCTGACCTGCTCGAAGTCCCGGTACCACTGGCCCACGGCGTAGAAAGGGTCCGGCGTGGCCAGCACGACCAGCTCGTCGACCTCTTCCCCCAGGGTCGGGATGGCCTGGCGGGGCGCCACGGGAACGGCCAGCACCACCCGGCCGGCCCCATGGGCCCGGGCCCACCGGCACGCCGCCACGGCCGTCCCGCCGGTCGCGACGCCGTCGTCCACCACGATGACCGTTCGTCCGGTCACGTCCACGGGGAGCCGGCCCCGGCGGAACACCTTCAGGCGCCGGGCGATCTCGTCTTCCTGGGCTGCGATCTCCTGCTCCAGGTAGTCCGGGGTGACCCCGAGGTCGCGGATCAGGCGCTCGTCAAGCACGCGGACGCCGGGCGCCACCGCACCGAGGCCGAGCTCCGGGTTCCCCGGGGCGCCCACCTTCCGGGGGACCACGACGTCGAGGGGGGCCGACAGGCGGCGAGCCACCGGCTCGGCCACCACCACGCCGCCCCGGGGGATGGCCAGGACCACGGCGTCGTCCCCCTCGAAACGGGAGAGCGCCTCCGCCAGCTGGATCCCGGCCTCCGTCCGGTCGGCGAAGATCACCGGCCGAGCCTCGGGTCGCGGTACGGATCGAGACGGTCCGCGTTCCCGCCCTTCCCCTTGGCGGCGCTCACATCGCGATTATGCCCGCCGCCGGGGCTGGCGGGACGCTTCCGACCGCCGAGCCTGGTTTGCCGCCGCTTCGGCGGGGCCGATAGGATGGCGCGAACCTCAGGCGGGGAGATCCTCCGTTCACCGAGCGCGGGAGGTGACCGTGGTTCAGGCGTACATCCTCATCCAGACCGAGGTGGGCAAGGCCGCCCAGGTGGCCAAGGAGGTCGCCCAGATCAAGGGCGTCACCGCCGCCGAGGACGTGACGGGCCCCTACGACGTGATCGTGCGTGCCGAGGCCCGCAACGTCGACGAGCTGGGAAAGCTGGTCGTCGCCAAGATCCAGGCGGTCGAGGGAATCACCCGCACGCTGACCTGCCCGGTCGTACACCTGTAGCCGAGTCCCACCACCCGCACGGCCCGGCTCTCGCTCGAAGGCCGCGTGCCCATCTTCCCGTTCCAATAAGCTAGACCCCGCCCGGGGCGGGGGCTACCATGGCCACGCACCATGGCCGCGCCCGACCGCTCCCCATTCCTTCGGTGAACGCTGCCCCGCCGGGCCGGCGCGGGTTCGGCGCGTTCGTGGTCACCGTGGTCACGCTGCTCCTGCTCGGCGTGATCCTGCGGTCGGTCGGCGCGGCCCTGGCCAGCCGGCATCACGCGCCCACCTCGCCCGCCGCCCTCCAGGCCTCCAGCCCGCCGGCCACCCGGGCTCCCTCGCCGAGCCCGTCGCCCCTCAGCACGGAGGTCCCCGCGATCATCCAGCGGCTGGTCGGCCTGGGCTATCCGGTGCGCTGCGGCGGCGACCGGAAGCCGCTGGTGGGGCTCACGTTCGATGACGGCCCCGGCCCGCTCTCGGAGGCCACCATCACCATCCTGCGTTCCGCCGGCGCCCGGGCCACCTTCTTCCTGGTGGGGAAGGAGCTCTCCGGGTGGCCGGCGCTGACCGACATCCCCTCCGAGGAGCTGACGGTGGGGACGATCGGCGACCACACCTGGAACCACGTGAGCCTGGTGGGCAAACCGAACGCGACGCTCGTCTCCGAGGTGCTGGCCACGCAGACGGCCATCGCCCAGGTGACCGGGGCCCCGGTCGTGCTGTTCCGGCCGCCGTACGGTGCGCACGACGCGGCGCTGGACTCCTTTCTGGAAGCCCACGGGATGCTCGAGGTCCTGTGGAGCATCGACTCGATGGACTCCCAGGGCGCGAGCCCCGACCAGATCCTGGCCCGGGTGTCGAGCGGCCTGCGGCCCGGCGCCATCATCCTCCTGCACGAGAACCGCTCCACGACGCTCCACGCCCTCTCCTCCATCCTGAGCGTGATCAAGGCCCGGGGATTCAGGCCGGTGACGATCGAGCAGCTGCTGGAGCGGGACCCGCCCTCGCTGAAGCAGCTGAAGACGGGGGCGTGCCCGTAGCGAGGGTCAGGGGCGCGTGCTGCGCTTGCGCTCCCGCTCGTGGCGCTCCACGGCGAGGTCGCACAGGCGGTCGATGAGCTCCGCGTAGGACAGCCCGGAGGCCTCCCACAGCTTCGGGTACATCGAGACCTGGGTGAAACCGGGGATGGTGTTGATCTCGTTCAGGACGATCTCGTCGGGTTCCCGGAAGAAGAAGTCGACCCGGGCCATCCCGGCGCAGTCGATGGCCCGGAAGGCCGAGACCGCCATGCGCTGGAGCGCTTCCGTCACCTCCGAGGCGAGCCGGGCCGGGATGACCAGGCGGGTCCCCTGGTCCAGGTACTTCGCGGCGTAGTCGTACCACTCCCCCGCCGGCAGGATCTCGCCGGGCACCGACGCCACCGGCTCGTCGTTCCCGAGGACGCCGCACTCGATCTCCCGGGCCCCCTCCATGGAGCGCTCCAGGAGCGCCTTCCCGCCGTACGCGAACGCCTCCTCCAGCGCGGCCCGAAGCTCCTCCCGGCGGCCCACGCGGGAGATCCCGACGGAGGAGCCCAGCGTGGCGGGCTTCGCGAACAGCGGGTAGCCGAGGTGCTCGGCCCGGGCCTCCACGGCCTCGGCGTCCTCCTCCCACTCGCGCTCGTGGATGACCTCGTGGGCCACCACCGGCAGGCCGGCCGCCGCGAACAGGACCTTCTGCACGGCCTTGTCCATCCCCACCGCCGACGCCAGCACGCCCGCGCCGACGTAGGGGATCCCCGCCAGCTCGAGGAGGCCCTGGAGCGTCCCGTCCTCCCCCTGGGGCCCGTGGACCAGCGGAAACGCGATGTCGACGGAGCTCCGCTCTCCGCGCTCGGTGACCAGGGCGGCCCCCGCCTCGCCGGCCTCACCGTGCAGTTCGACCGCGGTGCCGGCGGCCGCGGAGACGCCGGGGAGCGCGGCGGCGCCCGCGGTCAGCTCGGGTGGGCCCTCCAGGAGGTGCCACCGGCCCTCCTTGGTGATCCCGATGAACACGGGCTCGAACCGCTCGGGGTCGAGGGCCTCCTTCACCGAACGCGCCGACACGCACGACACCTCGTGCTCGGCCGAGCGGCCGCCGAACAGGATGGCGATGCGCCGCTTCATCCGCTCAGGGTCTCACGCCTTCTCGAGAGCCTGGTCGAAGTCCGCCACCAAGTCCTCGGCGTCCTCCAGGCCCACGCTCACGCGGACCAGGCCGTCGGCGATGCCGGCGGCGCGCCGGGCCTCCGGATCCATCTGGCGGTGGGTGGTCGAGGCCGCGTGCCCCACCAGGGTCTTGTCCCCGCCGAGCGAGGTCCCCACCCACGCCAGCTTCAAGGAGTCGCAGAACCGCACCGCGGCGTCCACTCCCCCGCCCACCTCCACCGCGAGCATCCCTCCGCCCAGGCCGCCGCGCAGCTCGCGAAGGGCGATCCGGTGGTGGGGGTGGGAGGCCAGGCCCGGGTAATGGACCCGTTCGACCTTCGGATGCGACTCCAGGAACTCGGCCACCCGCTGGGCGGACCCGGAATGCCGTTCGATCCGAAGCGGCAGCGTGACCAGCCCGCGCAGGCACAGCCATGCCGGGAACGCCTCCATCGCGCCGCCCACGTCGATGGCCGTACGCCGCAGGGCCACGCGCGTCTCCTCCGAGCCGCACGCGACCCCGCCGATGAGGTCGCTGTGGCCGCCCACGTACTTGGTGGCCGAGTGCAGCACCACGTCGAACCCGAGCGCCGCCGGGTTGCACAGGTACGGCGAGGCGAACGTGTTGTCCACGGCCGAGGGGACACCGGCCTCGCGGCACCGCGCTCCGAGCGCCGCCAGGTCCGCGACCGTGCAGTTCGGGTTGGCGATGGTCTCCACGAAGAAGAGCTTCGCGCCGGGGAGGGCCGCCGCGACGGCATCCACGTCGTGGGGGCTGACGTAGGTGACCTCGATCCCGTAGCGCGGCAGCACGGAGTGGAACAGCGAGTACGAGCCCCCGTACAGCTCCGTGCTGGACACGATGCGGTCGCCGGCGGTCGCGAACGTAGTGGCGGTGGCGTGGACGGCCGCCATCCCCGAGGCGAACGCGTACGCCGATTCCGTCCCCTCGAGGTCGGCCATGACCCCCTCGAACGCCTCCACCGTGGGGTTGCCGAACCCGCGGCCGTAGACGTAGCCGTGGCGGCGGAAGTTGATGACCTCGGCATAGTCCTCGGAGGTGTCGAACCGCCACGTCGAGGTCTGGTAGATGGGGACGCTGGCCGGGTCCTGCTCGACGGGAGGCGTTCGGGCCCCGTGGATGGCCCGGGTGGCGAAGCCGGGCCGGCGTTCCTCGTCGGTCATGCCGGGCGGCGCCGGGCCGGAGCGGTCACTGCGACCACCGCTTCGGGTATCGGGCCCGCAGATCCCCCACCAGCCGCGACAGCTCGGCCATCACGTGGTCGGTCACCACGCGCAGCACGGCGGGATCGTCCTTCCCGTCCTCGTACTGCGAGAAGTCCATGGCCGGGCCGGCCTTGACCCAGACGGGCCGGCCGAACTTCAGGCTCCGGGCGCCGTCGCGCTGCCACACGTGCTGGGAGCCCCACACCGCGATCGGGAGGACCGGGACGTCGGTGCCGAGCGTGAGGCGGGCGATGCCCGTCTTCCCCTCCATCGGCGTGAAGTCGGGGTTCCGGGTCACCGTGCCCTCGGGATAGATCATCACGGCCTCGCCGGCGGCCAGGGCCCGCTTGGCCGAGTCGACGGGGGCGGCGCTGCCGGTTCCCCGGTGGACCGGGATCTGCTTCGTCCCCTCCAGGACCCGGCGCAGGAACCAGTGGTCGTAGAGCTCGGCCTTGGCCAGGAAGCGGGGCCGGCGCTGCGCCTTCTCCAGGAAATACCCCTGGGCCAGCGGGTCGAAGTACGAGATGTGGTTGCAGGCCACCAGGACCGGGCCCTCCGCGGGCACGTGCTCGAGCCCCTCGAACCGCCAGTTGAACCACAGCTTGATCGGCGGGATGAGAACGCTCTCGGCGAGTCGAAACCAGGGCTCCAGACCGGCCTCCCTCTGGGGACGACCGATTCTACCCTCCAGCCCCGACGGGCAGAATGGGCGGGGCGGGCTCGCGCGCCTACGCGAAGCCGTTCCCGTTTGCTATGGATTCCGCACCTTCACGGTGACGGTGTCGTGGTTGTTGGCGCCGCTTGGATCCGGAGTGGGCGAGGACACCGTGGCCGTGTTCGACACGAACGTGCCCGGACGGGTGTGGTGGCGGACCCGGACCACCAGCCGGATCACGTCGTCCTCCCCGGGGCCGACCAGAGGGTTGGTGCACCGCACCGCCCCCGTCTCCCCCACCGCCGGATGCGAGCACGACCATCCCTCCGGAGCGGAAACGCTGACGAACACCTTGCGACCGCCCACGAAGTCGGCGACCTTGGCCTTCTTGGCGTCGCTGGGGCCGGCGCTGTGCACGTCGATCGCGTAGTGGATGGTGTGCCCCGGCGCGACCGGATGCGGATGCCCGCTCATGGTGAGAGCGAGGTCCGCCCGACGGACCACCAGGAGGTGTTCCGTGTCACTGTTGTCGCCGGGGTGCGCATCGTGGCTGTCGGAGGAGACCTTCGCCGTGTCCTGGACGGTGGTGAAGTTGGGGATGTCCGGGCTCAAGGCCACCTGCACGACGATGGTGTCCACCTCGTTGGCCGGAAGGCTGGCCTTCGTGCAGGTCACCGCCTGGAACTGCGGAGCGCACGTCCAGCCCTTGGGAGGTGTCACCAGCCGGAACGTCTCCGGAGGGACGATGGAGTCGGTCATGGTCACGTTGACGGCCGGGCTGGGACCGCTGTTCAGCACGTCGATGGTGTAGTTCACCGTGGCGCCGGCCACGCCCGGGCTGGTGGTCGCCGCCTTGGTGATGGACAGGTCGGCCTCCGCCTCCACCTTGGTCTTCGCCGTGCCGCTGTTGTTCGAGTGGTCCGGGTCCTTCGTCGAGGAGTCGACGGACGCCGTGTTGGTGATGGTGGTGCCGCTGGCGGTGTTCGACTTCACCTGGACCTGGAGCGAGAAGGTGGCGTTGTCCCCCGAGGCCATGGACGAGGTGGTGCAGGTCACGGTGCCGTTCGTGCCCACCGCCGGCGTCGAGCAGCTCCATCCGGACGGGGCCGAGATGGACACGAACACCGTCTGCGAGGGCAGCGCGTCGGTCATCTTGGCGGAGGCAGCGGCGTCGGGCCCGTGGTTGTGCACGGTGATGCTGTACGGGATGGATGCCCCCGGGGAGGTGGAACCGGAACCGGTCGTCTTGGAGATGGACAGGTCGGCGGAGGGGGCGGCCGCCAGGCTCGGACTCGCCCCCGCCAACGCCAGCGCGGTGATGACGAAGAACCCTGTCAGGAAGCGGCGTGCACCTCTCGCTGCTGTCATGTCGACCCCTCCTCGCCGGCTTCGCGGCCACGGGCCTTGCGGGGTTTCCTGATGGTGGAACCCTCCCATCCTGCGTCTCCGGGACGGGAAGGTCAAACCAATCGGCACACCTGGGAGGCCGTGGCGGCCATCGATCGTGGCGGGCGATCTGTTGGGCCCCCCGGCGTCCTACCCGGCGGTCGAGTCGGCCTCGATGCGGCCGTCGCGGATCGACAGGACCCGGTCGACGTGCTTCAGGAACTCCTGGCTGTGGGTCGCCACCAGGCAGGTCGTCCCCGCGGCGGTGGACTCGCGGAACGCCCGGAAGACCTCGCGGGCCCACCCCTCGTCCTGGTGTCCGGTGGGCTCGTCGGCGAGGAGGAGGCGTGGGCGGATCACCATGGCCCGGGCCAGGGCCACGCGCTGCTGCTCCCCCAGCGAGATCTCGCCGGGCCGGCGCTCGCTGTAGGCGACCAGCCCGAACTCCTCCAGGAACCCGACGGCCCGGGCCCGCCCTTCGCTGTCCAGCCGGTGCGACAGCCGGAGCGGGAGCTCGACGTTCTCCAGCACCGAGAGCTCCTCGAGCAATCCGAGGTCCTGGGGCACGATGGCGAGGTCCGACCAGGGCCGCCGCTCGGGGGCCACGGGCGGAACCTCTCGCCCCTCGCGCCGGGCGCGGCCCCTGCGCCCCTCGCGGTCGCTGGCGCTGGCGCCGCCGCCGTCCCCGGCCCAGGTCACCTCGCCGGCCTCGGGATGCTCCCATCCGCAGATCACGTTCAGCAGGGTGGTCTTGCCGGAGCCGGACGGTCCGACCAGCGCCACCACCTCACCCACCCGGAGCGCGAACGTCACGCCCGCCAGCGCGCGGACCTCCTCCGGGCCCCGTCGGTAGGACTTCCGGAGGTCCCGGGCCTCGAAGAGCACGCCGTCGCCCGACGCGCCTGCGGCACCGGCGTCCGCGCTTCGATTGCCGCTCACGGTGGGGTGATCCTCACGTGGTCCTCCTCGAGGGCGATGACGGCCCGCCGGTCGGGGAACAGGCGGAGGGCCTCGGGCGGGAGCTGGATCCTCCCGGCGGCGTCGATCACGGAGAGCATCCGCTCGGCGCCGGCCTCGCCCTCCATCGCTCCGTGCCGGAGATACAGCGTCCGGTCCGCCTGCCGGACCACGGCATGGTCGTGGGTCGCCACCACGAACGACGTGCCCATCCGGGCGAGGCCGCCGACCAGCTGGAGGAGGGCCTCGCCGGACGCGCTGTCCAGCTCGGCCGTGGGCTCGTCGGCCACCACGATGGGCGGGCCGCCCACCACGGCCTGGGCGAAGGCGAGGCGTTGCTGCTCGCCGCCGGAGAGCTGGTGCGGGAGGTGGTGGCGGCGGTCGGCGATTCCCAGGAACTCCAGCAGCTCGTCCGCGCCGGCCGCGCCGCGACGCCCTCGGAGCCGGGCCACCAGCGCGAGATGCTGCGACGCCGTGAGGTACGGGATCAGGTTGTCGGCGGGCCGCTGGAACACGTACCCGATCAGCCGGCGGCGGACCTTGCGGAGCCGGCCGAAGGACAGGCCCGACAGCTCCACGTCGCCGACGCGAACCTGGCCGGCGGTGGGCCGGTCCAGGGCGGCGAGGATCCGCAGCAGCGAGGACTTCCCGGAACCCGAGGGGCCCACCACGGCGGTGACGGCGGCCCGGGGGAAGGACGCGTCCACGCCCTTCAGGGCGTTCACCTCTCCCGTCGCCGTCCAGTAGATCTTGACCACGCCGGTGCAGCTGGCGGCCAGGCCTGCCGGTTCGACCTCCGCTGCGACGGGTGCGGCCGTCGGTCCCGTGGGCGCGTCGCGTGGTTCAGCCGGCAAGACGCATCACCTCCGCAACGTTGGCGTGGTCGGCCCGCCGCTGGACGATCCAGGCCGAGGCCGCGGCGGACACGAACACGGAGGCCGCCAGGACCGCCAGCAGCCCGCCGGGCAGCCGGAACAACGCTCCGGGCGGGAATTGCGGGAGCGGGTCCACCTTCCCGTGGACGGTGAACGAGCCGGCCGCCGCCAGCACCGCGCCGATGGTGAACGCGCCCAGCAGCATGGCCGTCAGCTCCACGGCCACCGATAGCAGGTGGGCCGCCCGGGACAGGCCCATGCGGACGGCCAGGGCGTAGGAGACCTCGCGGGCGCGCTGGCGGGACTCCAGGTACAGCACCAGCGCCACCAGGGCCAGCAGTCCGGCCAGAGCGCCGAGCGCTTCCAGGTACCCGAACAGCCAGGACAGCGCCAGGAACCCGGGCGTCTGCGCGACGTGCTCGGCCGTGATGACCGTGGCCGGGAAGATCCCATCCTCGCGGAGCGCTCGCACCACCGGGGCCGGGCTTCCCTTCACCCACAGCTCGAACTGGGGCTGGAGGTCCTCGAGGATCAGACCCTGCTTCCCCACCACCCGTTCCAGGACCCGGGTGGCCGCGACGACGAGCGGCGCCCCCGCAGGCATCCCCGGAAACCCCTTCAGCTCCGCGACCACGTGGGCGGGGACCGTCGTCCCCAGGAACTGGAGCGTGACGTTCGGCTGGAAGCGCGCGCCGACCACGGCGATGGGCACGGCGTCCCCGGACGGAGCGCCCAGCTCGTCCATGAGGCGAGCCTCCGGCCGGTCGGCGAAGCCCGGATCCCAGAACGCCGCCCCGGCGAACGTGGCGGGATCGATGGCGGTCATGGCCACGTTCGTCCCCGGGCTCACGGTGACCACGGGCAGCGAGACCACCTCGGTGGTCGGGGCCCCCAGCCTCCGGGGGAGCCGCGTGGCCTCCGCCAGCTGGATGGAGGCGTCGCTGCCCACGGAGACCTCCGCCTTCTCGTGCGAGGTGTCGCGCACCGACGACACGAACACCCCCGCGTACACCAGGATGCCGGCCGCCAGGGCCGACGCCGTCACCAGCATCAGCGCGGGACGGGGGGCGGCGGCCAGGCGCTCGCCCGCCAGATACAGCGGAGACGGCCATCCCCGGGCGGCCCGCCGGAGGCGAGGTAGCAGCCCGCGCAGGCCCCGCACGGCCAGGCCCCCCAGGCCCGCCACGAACAGGATGGGAAACAGCGGGACCAGCGGATCGATCTTCGCGCTCGCTCCCGAGGCCCCGAAGCCGGTCGAGAGCGGCGTGACCCCCCTGGTCTCGATCTCGTACAGGGCCGCCCCCGCCACCACCAGCACCAGCAGCTCCCACGGCACCCGAGACGCGAGGCGCCGGACCCTCCCCGGCCGGCGCTCCCCCGGCGCGCGCAGGGCCACCGCGACGGCCGCGCCCAACAGCACCAGCGCGACCAGCAGTGTGGCCGCGGTGTCCACGGCGCCGGCCACGAGCGCGTGGGCCGTCAACAGGTCGCTGGGCCCGGCCAGCTTGGTGAGCCCCACGGCAGCACCGAACCCGGCCACCATCCCGAGCACGGCCGGCACCACCGCTTCCAGCGCCACCCGGGCCCCCGCCGTCACCGGGCTCACCCCTCTGGCCATCAGCATGGAGAACTCCACCCGGCGGCGGTGCAACGCGTAGATGCCGGCGGCCACCACCACTGCCAGGGCCACCAGGCGCCCGGCCAGGGCCACCGAGTCGACCGGCGCCGACAGGCCCGCCACAGTGCGGTCGGCCTCCGCCACCAGCGAGGGGAGCACCGTGGTTCCCGCCGAGAACGCCGCCCCCAGGGGCGAGGTGGGGTCCTGGACCTGGCCCTCCAGGCGCTCCAGGTTCCCGGCCAGCGCCTTTCCGGTAGGCAGGGTGACCCGCCGGATGTCCACCGGGACCTCGAAGCGCATGGGCCCGGACCCCACGAAGACCGACTCCACCTTCAGGAACTCGTCCTCGTCCGCCAGGAGGAACGACGGCGGGATCTCCCCGAGGGCCTGCGGCGAGGGGTAGATGAACTCGGAGATCGGGTCCCAGAAGGGTGTGGGGGGCACCGTGTGCAGGTCCCGGTACACGCCCGCCACGCGAAGGTCGAACGACGCGCCGAGCGGCTGGAACCCTCGGCCGATCACCACCATGCCCACGTCCACGTGCAGGGTCTGCCCCGCCTGGACGTGGAGCCTCCGGGCGGCCGACAGGGGCACCCACCAGCCGGAACCGCCGCCCTTCCCGACGACGTCCAGGTGCTGTTCGAAGCCGGTCCGGGTGGCCAGCACCACGAACGGTCCCTGCCCGAAGTGCCCGTGCCGGGGGCTGGGGCCGATCTCAACGGTGCTCTGGTCGATGAGCGACGTCCGCATGGCCCCCAGGCCGACCAGGCCCGTCGTGGCGTCACGGACCAGCCGCTCCCGGTACCGGATCCGGTCCGGCGCGAGCGGGCCGGTCAGGCCGAGGCTGAGCCCGGAGGCCGCCTGGCTGGTTCCCTGCACCTCCTGGTCCAGGGCCGCAGTGCCCGCCGAGGACAGGAACAGGTGCCCGGACGACGCCGTCAGGCCCAGCACGAGGGCGGCTCCCGCCACCGCCAGGAACACACCGGGGAACCGGAACAGCAACAGCGGCGCCCGGGCCCACATCGACCCGCTCGGCGCGCGCCGGGGCGGGGCGCCCGC
>JALYLZ010000157.1 GCA_030774015.1 Actinomycetota bacterium
TCCGAAGGAGAGGGCTACGGCGGACCCTCCAGGAGCCATGGAAGGAGGACCCCGAACCCGCTAGCATCCAACCCAGGTGCTCCCGTTTTCGACCGGCCACCGCTACAGGTTTCGACCGGCCTTTACACTCGGGGCTGCGCCCGCCGCCGCAGCGAGTACTCAGCACGACCTTCGTCGTCGCATGCGCGGCTCTGATCGTCATGGGCCTCGGCCCCTTCCCCCCCACCATGGCCGACATCGGCGCGTGCCCCTCGGTGCCGCCTCCCCGCAATGAACGTGCCGCGATCGCCCGGTCCGCGCTCGCCTTCGACGGCGTGGTTGTGCGTGGCAGAGCGTTGCCGGGATCGACCCCCGGCACCCTGGTCTCGCCGCTCGTGTTTCGGGTGTTACGGGTCGTCAAGGGGAGCCTGGGCGACTACGGGGCGCGGTTGTCCTCCCCAGGGGTCTGGCTCGTGACGGTGTGGGACGCTGCCTACTGGCGCCCAGCTAGTCGCAGGAAGGCTTCGGAGCCCGGGCACAAGGTGCGGTTCCCCGGCGAGATCGAGGTGATGCGGGGGCAGGCGTGGCGGATCTACGTCCTGAACGAAGGGGTCAACTTCACCGCGACCACATGCCTCGGGTCCCACGTCCTGGCCCGGAGGCCAACTACCTCCCCAGCTCCGACCTCGCCTCCGCCGACCACCCCGGTCCGGACTGCCCCGACGACCTCGGTGCGGTCGGGGAGCTCGGGATGGATTCTTGGGTTGGCCGTTGCAGCGATCGCGATGGTCCTGCTCGTCCTGGGTGCTTTGGTGGCCCGCCGACGGCGGAGCGTGGCGGGTGGTTGACCGTCCATGGCCCAAGGAACCAAGGCTGGGCTAAGCGAAATGACCCGCCAACGCGTCGGTAAGGAAGATCGTGCCGGAGGAGCGACGGGCCGCGTTTGAGAAGTTCTGCCGCGAGGAGTACGCGGCGGTGGTCCGCGGCGCCTACCTGATCACCGGCGATCGAGAGGAGGCGGCCGACGTGGCTCAGGAGGCATTCGCCCGAGCGTACGAGCGATGGGGGCTGGTGTCTCGTCTCGATCGGCCTGGGGCCTGGGTGGAGCGGGTCGCGACGAACCTCGCCCCTCCGCCCCCGAGAGGCAGGAGCTCCGCCAGGGCCACCACACCAACTCCCCTGCCTCCACATGTACACACCCACCGACCCGATGCGGCGCCGGGACGGCCTCCAGCGTTCCCTTCGACATCCCGGACCGGGTCACTCACCAAGCGAGCTCCCCAGTGGTTGGCTTAGCCCTCATCCAGAAGCCCCGGCCGGCAGCACGGCACGGACCACGATCACCTCGCTGAACGTCAGACCGTCAATCTGCCAGGCGTAGCATCCAGGAGCCCTCACCCACGTGGCGCCAGGCGCGGTGCGGTAGCCAGCCCCCGTGTTGAGCGTCGGTCCCGGCGGCACCGCCAGCGGGGCCAGGGTCGGCGACTCGCCGAAAGCGACTGGACCAGGCCGGTCGAGGCGCTTCGCCCGGATGAGGAACGGCCCCCGATACGCGGGCCCGCTGAACCACAGGGTCTTGAACGCGAGCCATCCAGGGCTGGAGGACTTGCCGAGGTCGACGACGCCGTGACGGAGATCGCCCCTCATCGCGATGAGCGGTCGGACGGGCCCGGTTCCGAGCGCGACCCCACCGAAGTAGGAGTTGTTCACCGGGCGGCCGTCAGTCGCCGGGCAGCGCTGGCCCGGCCGGACCACCGGGAAATGCAGTGCTCGGTTCAAGACGGCCGGGATCGAACCGGTCGTCCCCGGCAGGCAGACGGACTCCTCGTGAACGCAGGCCTGCTGGTAGGTGGCCGGCACCACCGATCCCTGCCCGGTTCGAGGAGAGGGGGTCTCGGCCCGCCCGGCGGGGCTGCTCGCCTGGGGGGATGTTGGGTGCTCCGTCGCGTGCGCGGCCGGTGGCGGGCCCGATGTGCACGCCGCTGCCAGCAGCGTGAGCGTGGTGAGCACCACCGCAGCCGGGGTCAGGCATCGTTGATGGGGCCGGCCGGACGATCTCGGGGGACCGAGACGGGATGTGGCAAGGCGGCAGGTCACGGGATGATCGCGGGGCTGTCCATCTGCGCCACCGTGAACGACGAATCGACCGGCGTCCCGGCCAGGTCGGTGAGATGGACCTCGATGGCCGAGTCGGGCCCGGAGCACGCGCGGTAGGTCGCGACGACCTGGTCCGTTTCAGCGACCGGAGTGACCAGCACGCCCACCTGGGCGCCGCCCGAGCACATGCCGAGGGTGAGGTTCACGTCGTACACGCCGGTGGAGACGTGACGGGCGACCGGTGCCGAATGCGGGCACCCCGCACCTCGAACGTCCGGACCGGGCCCATGGTGGAACGCGTACCCGTTGACCTGGGTCCAGTCCGACCCCACGTCGGCCGGCACGAACGCCTCGCCGATGACCGAGCCGGCCCCGCACGACGTGACGAACGCGCCGGCCTGGACATGGTCGACGGCCCCCGCGTTCTTCGCGAACCCCGCCCGTTTCGCGTAGCCCGCATGCTTCGCGAAGTCGGCCACCGTCCGGGCCATGGCCGGAGTGGAGAGCCCCAGGACGGCTCCGGCCACGAGGAGAGCGGCCGCTCGAACGGGCCGGGGGATCGAACGACGGGTGTCCATGGCGGCCTCCGATCTGTCTTCGGACGACTGGGTCGACACGATAGGCGTCCCGCCCGATCCGGGCACGGCCGCCGGCTCGGGGCAGACGGGACGGGACTTCGGGAGTTGGCCCTGGGATTGGGCACAGGTCGCTGACCCCGCGTCCGCGCCCTAGCTCGCGGAGCGGATCGGCCCCAAGCACGCCAGGATCCCGGAGCGGGAGGGGAACTGGCACGGGATCGCCACCGGCTCGGTGGTGCTCGGGGGTCGGAAGGTCCAGACCGAGCGTCCCCGGGGCCG
>JALYLZ010000158.1 GCA_030774015.1 Actinomycetota bacterium
CTACGTTGACAAGGAGCCCAGGTGGTGGACCTCCCGCCTCAGAACTGCGGGATTACGTGAACGCGGGACTGGTGGATAACTTGAACGCGAGCCCTTTCAACTGGTGGTTTCCGTGAACGCCGACACCGCGACTCCCAGAAGCACCCACAGAAAGGTGAGGAGAACCAAAGAAGGCACTAGGCTTACCTCGGCCAAATTGCAAGCTCGAAGCACAGGAGTTGAGCCCAGTGCGCATCACAGTCTCCCTCACCATCGACGTCCCCATAACAGCGTTCTCGGCCCTCGAGGAGGCCTGCGGGGCTGCACTTCGAGGGGACCGGCGAGGCCGCGTGGGGGGTGCAAGTTCCTACTGGTGGCGACCAGAACGACGGACTTGCGGGGACGCGAGCGCTGGTCCGATTGGACCAGGCCGAGGACGCGGCGCAGGAGGAGATAGAGGAGGGAGCGGATCACGGCGCGGCATTCTCGCAGACCGGACCGTCGCTGCCGCTCTCAGGCCCGCGATCAAGTTTCCGGACCCCACGGGGCCTGCACAGCCAGAGGCCTGGATGGGGGCATCGCAGAAGCTGTGCAGGCCTTCCTGGTCATGACTCTCCTTCCTTTTCGCTCAAAGAAGAAGGCCTGTCAAGCCGGGACCTCCCCGTGTCAGGGGCGCAATATTTCGGACTCATGTCGTCGACCTAGCCAGAACCGGGTGCTGACGCTATTTGTCCGTGGACTCGGATACGACATTCCAGACGTTCCTGAACCTTGCAGCAGCCGTGAAGGCTCCCGGCTCCATTTCCTGCTCAAGTTCCTCCAAGAGCTCGCTGATGAAGCCCAGGCTGCCCCACTCATACAAGCTGCGAAATACCTCACGCAGGTGCAAGTGCCTTGGTAGCCAGATCTGGTCGCGCCCATTATCATCAGGGCTGCCGACTACCAACTCGAGCCACACGAAGTACCGTGTGATAAGGAAGACGCCAATCATGACGGTCTCCATGGACTCTCGCCTGTCTGGTCCGAAGGCGTTTAGAAGCAAACGCAACGCAAGTTCGTCCGCCGCCAATTCGAAGCCTGCCGACCGGGAAGACACCAGCGAGCGCACGACCTCGCTCATGAGAATTGGGGCGACCGCCGCGGCATCCTCTTCGAGGTGCCCGAGCTCGATATGAGCCATCTCATGAGCCAGCACAAACATCTCGTGTAACCACGTCTCACCGAGCAAGGCGGCAATCGCCTCCGGTGAGGGATGAGGGGGCCGAGCCTCTCGCAGCGCCGTCTCCACCAGCATGCCCGCTTCGTCAAAGGGCAGCCGTCGCAACATCAATGCATGCCGCAGGAGAGTAAGCTGAGTGAGGTAAGCAGAAGTGCCTTTGAAGGATCCGTACAGCCAAGCCTTGTTCATACTCCATATGAAGGTCGTAAGGTTTGCATCAACGAGGATGACTGGCGCAGTACCCGACAGCTGACGCGCCCCCGTGTGGCGATCCCATGAATTGATGAATACAAGGGGTGCCTCTCGAGAGAGGGCCGAGAGATTAGCGTTCCCTTCGACAATGAACCTCCGCAGCGCGTTGAACATCTCCTCCGTGCTTCGGGCATGTGCCTCATAATTACGTCCCACCCAGTCCTGGATGTAGCTTTCCCCTTCGGGAAACATCGACTCCCAGTTTGCGACGAGTTCCGGGCGCGGCGGGTCCCATTGCGCATTCGCAAGGACCCTTTGGTATAGAGCCACTAGTTCCTCTAGGTCCATCGCTATGGGGTTCGAGAGGACATGATTCTCACGACATCGTCTGCGGAGTAGCCTCGAATGCTCTGGCCATCCAGCACGACCACTCGGTCCCGCTTGGACTTGATCCAGGCAACAAGAACCCTAGCGATGGCGCGAACCGCGCTCGCGGAGGTGAGCACCATGATGAGCTCCGCGTATTCGTCCCCACCGAAGCTCACGGTTCGGGGAGAGAGGAACTGGTCGCCTTCCCTGCATTCATGCTGCAGGGCAGCGTGAAGAATCGCCGCCTCTGCCAGCGGTGAGACCCTAAGAACATGGCCGACCGACTGCTCCACCGCGTCTCCCCCGATATCCTGGTGGCTGTCACCCGGCACGCATGGTACTTCGTCCGCGAGTTGGCGGGCGGAACGCGGCCCTTGCATGGAGCGGATCCTCCGGAAAGGCGATTCTAACCACGGGAGTCGTCCCTTGGATTCGGGACCGGCGGAACCAAGCCGTCGGGTGCAGAAACTCGATCACGGTCACGCCGCGACCTCGTACTCCTGGATCAATCCGCCCAGAACGTCCCTCTTCCTCACACCACCGGACGGTTCGATGTCCGACTGCTCGGCCCCGCCGTCCTCGGGAGCAGCGAGATTCAAGTTCCGATGGGGGCGGTGCCCGTTGTAGTGAGCCTCGTAGGTCTTGAGCGTCCGTTCGAGGTGCCGCCTCCCGGTGATCAGAATCCAGTCCAGGCACTCCCTCCGGACGGTGCCCACCCAGCGTTCGGCGACGGCGTTCGCGTTCGGGGCCCGATACGGCGTGCGGATCACCTCGACGCCTTCGGTGCCGAACACCTCATCGAACGGACCGGAGAACTTCGCGTCCCGGTCGTGGATCAGGGCCCGGGCGCCATGATCGGCCATGTCGATGGCGAGGTTCCGGGCCTGCTGGGTGACCCAGGCCGAGTCCGGGTGCGCGGTCGCGCCGGCGATATGGACGCGCCTTGTGGACAACTCGATGAAGAACAGCACGTAGATCGTCTTCAGCCTGATCGTCTCGATCGTGAGGAAGTCACAGGCGATGATGACGCGAGCCTGGTTACGCAGGAACTCCGACCAGGTCGGTCCTCGTCTGGGTGCTGGTCGCAGGCCGGCCCGGCGAAGGAGCGTCGCGATCGAGCTCGCCGAGATCCGGACCCCGAGGCGCAGGAGCTCGCCGCGGATCCGCTGGTAGCCCCACCGAGGGTTCTCTCGCGCGAGGCGCAGTACCAGCGCGCGGACCTCAGGGTCGATCGCCGGTCGGCCCGGCGGTCGGTGCCTCTTGGTCCACTTCCGGACGACCAGACGCCGGTGCCACCGGAGCAGGGTCTCCGGTCGCACCAGGAACGAATGCCATCGCTCTCGAGGCAGGGACTGGCTGAGCGCAGCCATGAACGCTCGATCCCGCGGGCCGAACGTCGGTCGCTTACCCTGGCGCCGGAGAATCGAGAGCGGGTGGCGGAGGACCAAGACCTCGAGCTCGGCGGCTCGCTCGGCTCCTCCTCCCGGCCGAGCAACCGCACCAGGCGGCGGATGAGCAGGTAGAGCATCCACGCAAACATGGCCGTGAATTCTGGCAGTCAGGGGCGGCGCTGCCTGGGCGGCGCGGCTCGGCACGCCACGTGATCGAGTTGCTGGACCCGACGGCATTGTCGCAGACCGGGCGCCAGTGCCGGTCTCACCCGGGATCGAGTTTCTGGACCCCAAGGGATTCCAGATCCTGTTGCTGGGCCTTCCAGTTCAACGTGCTCAGGCGTTTCATTACGAGGCAGCTTGTGCCAGAGGTTGGGCATGTGACTCTCCTACCTAGACCCAGAGCGACGTGACCGCAGCGAGTCCTAGCGCCAGCGCCGCGAGGCGCGATACGCGACGGGGCCGCTGCAACAGCCTCTCCGACGCGGCCACCAGGGCAAGACCCAGTGCCCATAGGAGATGCTCGTCCGGAAGGACCGTCATCACCAGCATGAAGCACCAGCACGAGCCGAGGCAGGAGAGACCATTCCGAAGCCCGAACCGAAGGGCTCCCAACTCAGCGCGCCAGCCCCGGGGAGGCAGGGGTAATGCCCGATGGCACTCCCGAAGCGAGCGACGCTTGGCGGGGGTCATCTGCCACGCGGCGGCTCCACACAGTATGGCCGCCACGGCCACTGACCCAGATACTTGAGGCCCAAGCGCCGTCGCCACGAGCATTGCCGCCCCGAACGTGGTCCACACGGCTAAATAGGCCATGCCGAACTCCACCATGGCTCGCCCGCGTCGCCAGGTTAGGGTATTGAGCCCAGTGTGCCTGATACCCGCGAGCGCCGCCGGGCCCATCATCGCGACCGTCATCAGCTCCCAGTTGGGCAATCCTCGGGACAACTGTGACCAGCCATTCGGGGCGGCCGACGACTCCACGAACAGCCGGCAGATCCATGGCGTCCAAGCGGTTGCACCGGTAGAAGGGTCGGCCGCCGCGTGGGGCGCGGCCCCGGCATCGAGCCCTGCTAGCCCAATCCAAGCTAGTGCTACGACGGCCGCTGCCCCGAGCTCGGGACGGCGCGCGAGCAGCCTCCGAACCGGGCGTCGTTGTGCACCCGGCGCCGCGACGCCGGCCATCAGGCGAATTGGACGCTGATCCGGCCAATCGTGATCGGAGTGTCAGGGTGCCCGGTCGGCGCGATCTGGGCTGCGCCCTCCGCCCGGTCCTCGGGAGGCTCGAGGGTGATCGGACGAAGGGCCACTTCGACCCGTCCACCCTCCTGCCACGTGCCCTCAGCTGCGAGGCGGTCGAGCAGTTCGGTGATCTCCATGGAGACGCGGAGCCCGTGCGCTTGCTCGTCGCCGCGAGGATTACGGGCTCGCTCAACGCCAAAGAGAGAAATGTTTCCGACGTGGTGAGTCGCGAGATCGTCTTGGGTCGGCTGCTCCGGCAGGTTCACGTAGACCCCGTACACGGTGCCCGGATTGCGCTCGGCATCGATGCCCTCGATGTCGAGAAAGGCGCGGTGCTGAGGAACGACGGCGGCGGCCTTCCCACTCAGCGATTGCGTAGCGCGCTCGTCGATCGCGATGGGCACGCGGGCTTCCTCGCCAACCAGCCGGATCGGCTTATCCGTCGCGCCGACGAGGCTTCGCAGGGGCTCGACATCTCCGCCCGCATCGGCACTCGAGGGCTGCGGGACCTCGGGACGCTCGGGCCAAGGCCAAGGCCACTTCACCTGCATCCGCGGCTTCTCCTCGAAAGGCAACAGGGGCCTCGCGACCGCCTGATAGTACGTATAGCCGAGCTGCCTCTCCGTGTCGAGGACATCGACGCCGGTGAGCGTCGCCGAGCCGCCGCCAGCGTCGACGAAGTCGAATGACTGGCCGGTCCAGGCGACATCGGTCGGATTACGGTGGCGCTGCTCCCAAAGCCACCAGAGCCGGTCGATGTTCGCGTGGTGGAGCCAGAAGATCGGATCCTGGGCTGCGGTGTCGGGATCCCCCATCAAGCCGCCAATGGCTACGTGGATGTCGTTGTGGGGGGTCTGTTCGAGCCGACCCGTTTCGCTGAGGAACTGGCCGAGCGGCGAGGTCCGACCCCCGCCGAACTCGCTGCGTCCTGTGAAGGTTGGCCGAGACAGGGCGAACGCGGGTGAGGTGATGGATGCAGGCAATCCTGCTCCTGCGTTGATGCCGGGGTTTCTTTGGGCCACGTTCAGCGGGTTCTTCGAGCCGCCCGCGAGCGTCGGGCTCCGAAATGCCGGAGGCAGGGTGTTGTGGTTTCCCCCTCCGGCGTAATTCCAATAGGGAAGAGCCCAGTCCCTGGGCCCTCCGTTCGTGACGACCTGGGCCCGGACGATCCGCTCGAAGTAGTACAGGTACATCCGGTGCCACGACACGAAGTACCAAGACCCATGTCGGCATTGGTTCCACTGGGACAGGGGACGCGCCAAATAGGTGCCGTGGATCGCGGCTTGGTATTCCCAACTCGTTGGGTCGGTCCGGGGCTTTGTCCGCATGGCTGCGACCGCTTCCGCATACGCCACGATGATTGGATGGTTGGGAGCAAGAGTCCACACGTCTCGCCGTACATGGGCTGGTGCCATTGCCTCACCTCCTGTTCTCGGTTGGGCCGGATGACCTCTCCCCTACGAGGGCAGCTGCCCCGAATCCCGGGCTCGCGGCGCCGTGTCGATGCTGTTCCGGTCTGCGGCCTCGAGGAACGAGTGGAACAGGTAAAGGTTGTCCGGGCCGAGCGGATGAATCACCTTCAAGCTTCGTCCTCACGTCAGTGACCCGTGTCCACGCCGCCGATGGACTTCCCGCCCAGGGCCCATCCCGACGATGACTCCCGCATCTTGCCGAGCCCAAGGCTTCGAGAACATCCCGAACAGTCGGCACCGAGGACTACCCGTGGGCACTCTCGACGAACGGATCGGCAGAAGCAGTGTCCGCAGAGACCTCCACCCACAGCCCGTCAAGCTTCTCGGAGTCGTACATGCCGGCAGTCATCCGCTGCGTGAGCGCGGATACCAAGGTGTCCCTCGGCACGAGCGTCTCCTGGGTCTTGCCGAAGACGCCGGATTTCGTCGACATCATCGCGGTCATCGGCCGCCCTGCGGTCGCGTCCTCGGTCCACAGCCCGAATAGGCTGCGGGGCGTGGCGTTGCGACTCCCGTGATGGCCCACCTTGTACAAGTCGACCTGCCGCAGGAGATCGGTGTTCTCGGCCACGTCCACGATCTTGAGCGCGTACTCCCAGTTCTCGATCTGTGCGTCGCCGGGGAAGAGCAGGCGCTTTGTCCCGCCCGGCCCATCGACCTCGAATGCCAGGATCACGCTGGTGTTGTTCAGGGCGTCGTCCATGACCCGCACGATTCGGAGGAAGGACCCGATCTGCTGGCGGTCCAAGTGGCTGGTCAGCCACCTCACCGGGCCCAGGTCGCCGATGGTGGACGCGACGTCATCGCCCCCCCCCGACTGGAGCCGGTCATCCCTGGCGGCCTGGGCCAGCGCCGAGACCGTCGCCGCGGGGATGGATCCGACGACCTGCCTGTAGAGCATCCAGAACTCTGCGGGGTCCGAAGATCGTTCGGAAGCGACGTCGGCGTGCTGTTCGATGGTGGGCGGCCCGAGAACCTTCACTCGAACCCCCGGCAGCAGGGATTCGAGCGAGGTGGTCATCCCATAGCGGAGGTACTCGCCCTTCCCGTTCGCGCTCCACGTCGCGAGCTGGCCCACCGCGTCGCTATTGGCGAGCTGCGTCAGTGCCACCTGGTGCAGGTCGCCCAGCAGGCGGCTTCGCCCCGGGCGGGCGGCGATGCTCCCCGCCATAGCGTCCGCGAACTCCGATGCGGACCGGAGCGACTTGGCGAACGCCAGCGAATCCGCCCCCGGAGCACCGTTTCCCCCGGTGAAGTTGGCGTCGGCGTCGGGATCCTCGGTCCACGATCGGACCACCAGCCTCGGCGGCTGGGTTGCCTGGAGCATGTTCACGATGTCGGGCACGGCGAAGGCCGACAGATGGTCCCGGTGGCGGTGGGTGACCACCACCGCGTCGATCTGGCCTCCCGTGCGGGCGTTGATCTCGGCCGCCACCTTGGTGAGGTCCTTCCACCCGGTGGGAAGGCTGGTCGAACCGAAGTCGATCAGCACGTGGCGCTCCGACCGGTTGTCGTCCAGAGCGTCGGGATAGGTGAAGGTGAGCAGGAAGCAGTCCCCGAACCCGACCCGGTGCATCCGCACCGAGATGCGGGAGGGCGCGGCGCCGCCCTGGCCGTTCATCGCCGCATCACCAGGCCTCCCCGGCCCGGTTGTCCGGCTGGTGGAGGAGGGCGAACCGCATCCCGGCGGGCCCCCCTGAAGTGAACCCGTACCGCCCCTCGGTGTCCTTGATCCCGCGCCGGACGAGGTACTGGAGGCGCCGGGCCTGGCGGTCCCAGTCGCCCAGGCGCTTGAACTGGTGGTGCTTCACCCTTCCGAACTGGTCGAAGATGATGCTGCCGCCCCCCCACACCTTGACGGGGGTGTCACCGGTCAGGGCCGAGAGCGGTGCGAACTCCTCCGGGGCTAGGACGCGGAGGTCGGCCAGGGTGGCCTCGAGCTGCTGCACGTAGTCCACCACCGACTCGGACACCACGAACCCGTCCGGGCCGATCCGCACCGCCGGGAGAACGTCCTCCACCTTGAAGTAGTAGCTCCGGTCGATCCCGAGCAGGCCGGCGTTCTCCCACAGGAACCGGAAGGCCTCCTCGGGCTCCGAGCGCAGGGCCATGTAGTTGAAGTCGCGGTAGGTGTAGGCGTCCACCGGAACAAGAGACGGCGGCGCCGGCCAGTTCCGGGGACGGATCCCGTAGGCCTCGAACGCCTTCCGCAGGGCCGGGCGGTACCCGTGCTCGTCGTCCGGGGCGACCTCCTCGTCGGACAGCAGGATGGCGTCCAGGAAGTCCGCGAACTCGAAGTCGACCGGCGGGCAGTAGTCGATGGCCCGGATCATCATCGACAGCAGGTGCGTGGCGGACGTCGAGCCCTCCTCGGCGGCCCGTTCCCGGTCCAGCTGGCCAGCCTGGATCAGGCCCTGGAGCCGTTCGATCCACAGCTCGATCAGCGTTCGCATGACCGCCGCCACCAGGATCTCCCCGCGGCGGTGGGGCTCCTCCCACTCCAGCTTGGTGGGGTCCTTCCATTCCTCGGTGGGCTCCAGCTTGGCGGAGTTGCGCAGCCCCTCCCCGCGGGTGGCGAGGACGGCGTCCCCGAGCTCCTCCGCCATCTTCACCAGGGCCAGTTCGCGGAGCCGGTCCGGGGTGACGTCCGATTCCTGAAGGGTTCCCCCGGGCTGCTTGCGGATCAGGCGGCTCACCACCTCCTGCATGGAGAACACCGAGAGCAGCGCCACGATGTCGGCGAAGGCCTCGTGGAATGCGGGCTGGTCCGGAAGGCCGGGGGCGTCGAATCGGGACCGCAGCCCGTCGAGGATGGCGTGGGTGGTCTCGTGGGCCACGATGTCGTGGGACAGGCACGTGAACACCGGGCGGTCCGGGAGGGGAAAGTCCCCGAACAGCAGGGCCTGGTCGGAGTCGGCGTAGAAGGCGTTTGCCTCCTGGAAGGCGTGCGGGACCACGTACAACTGGTGCGATCCGAAGGCCCACGGAACCCTGCGGCCGAGAGCGGATTCGAACGCGTTCAACGTCCGTGCGGTGATCACGTACACGTTCTGGGCGTGGAACCGGTGGTCGGCCACGAGCTCCTGATCGGGCGTGTGCTCGAAGAGGTCGAGGACGGCGCCGTCCTTGCCGAGCTCGAACGGCTTCTGGAGGTTCTTGGTGATGGGGTCGTAGTCCACGACGTGGAACCGGGGGCCCCGCGGCCCCGGCTTCACCATGTGGGCCGGGATCCGGACGCAGGCCCGGAGGATCCTCGGCTCGCCGTCCGGCCCCGGTTCCATGACGCTCGGATCCTGGGCCAGGATGGTCAGGTCGAAGTACCTGCCCTGCGGGCCGCCATCCGACTGTCCGCCGCCCGCCTGTGGCTCTTCGCCCGCCCCTGGCGGGGATTCGCTTGGGGGGTCCATGCCTCAGCCGGCCATGGAGACGGACACCTGGTAGGTGCCGGTCCCGGACGGCGACCAGTGTCGGATGCGAACCTCGTACTCGCCGGGCTCGAGCGGCTGGACGATCTTCGCGTTCAGGTCGACCCCGCTGTCGTCGTCGGACGCGACAAGCGCGGTGGAGTCGCCCGGTCCGAACAGCGCCAGGACGATGTCGGTCGGCCCGGAGGTCTCGATGGTGTAGGCCCCCTGGGCGGACGCGGTGAAGTGGTAGGTGTCCTCCTCGCCGTGCACGCCGATAGATCCCTCGGCCGGGGCCCCGCCCACCTCGATCTCTCCGTCCGGTTTGGGCTGCAAAGGGTACTGGCCCGCGATGAACTGCTTGTCCATGTCCGACAGCACCTCGTTCAGCCCCACCACGAGCTCGCCGTCTGTGAACTGGGCGGGGATGGGGTATTCCATGATCGAGGTGGGGTCGAAGGTCGAGTACTGGGTGATCGTCTTGTCGTAGCGCTGGAAGAGGTTGACGTCGACCTCCAGCTGGGTCCAGTTGTTGGGTGGCCCCTCGTAGTACTGGTACACCACGGGCTTGTCCCACGGGATGCCCGCGACCGGGTTCTGGTGCTCGTGGATGCAACCGATGGAGTGCCCGAACTCGTGGGTCACCACCCGTGAGTACTCGTCGTCGGCCGTGTCCGGGGTGAGCCAGCCGAAGTTCATGGTGGGCTGGTCCTTGGCGATGCTCAGGCACTGGGTGCCGATCCAGGACCACGATCCGGGATCCTGGAAGGAGATCCGGATCTCCGCGTCGGGGTCGTTACCGAACTGGAACGTGATGTTCGCGTACTGGCTCCATGCCTCGGCGAACCTCGGGATGCGCGCCTGCACGGCCGGGTCGCCGTCCAGGAACCGGACCCGCAGGGTCTTGCCAGTCTTAAACCACATGTATCCGGTGAGCATGGCGAGGCTGAGTGGGTGATCAAAGGGGGCCCCGGGCGCGACGTGCCGAGGCGGGATGGGGGTGTTGGATGGGTTCTCGGCGACCGACCGTCCGGCGGCCTCGACCTGTCGTTCAGCGGGCAGGATTCGATCGACACAGACCTGAATAGGCTTGGCGGGATCGGCCACAGCGCCCCCTTTCTCGAAGAGCCGCCGCTCGAGGCGACGACCTTTGCACATGCCTGGGGGGCTACTGGGCATGCTGACCCCGGTTCGGCTGCGTTGTCAAGGCTGTCTCGAGGGGCTCGCCCGGCGGCACACTTCTCAAGAGGCGAGCCCTGGTATTCAATGTGGAATATGAGGGCTCCTCGCTATTTCGTGTGGGCTGACGCCATGTCGAGCTTCCCCGCGATGAGGTAGGTCATGGCGATGAGGTTCGCCTTGGTGCGGTACCCGCGGGCCCGCCGCTTGGCCGCTTGGACGAGTGAGTTGATACCCTCGAGCACGCCGTTGGAGATCCTCGTGGTGTGCCAGCGAAGGACGCCGTCCCAGTGCTCGCCCACGGTGTAGGCGAAGTCCTTGATGGGCTCGAGCCGGCTGCGGATGGCCCCGCGGTACCAACGGTCGAGGTAGTCCTCTGCGAGGGCAGGAGGCAGGTCGAAGAACGCGTCGAAGGCGAGCCGCCAGGAGTAGGCCCGGGCGGTGCGCAGGCCCCGGGTGCGAACCCGGAGCCAGGCGAGATCGGCCAGCTGGTGCTCCGAGAGCTTCTGCGGACGCTTCAGCCACAGGTAGCGGGTCGCCTTCAGCTCGGGACGGGACGGAGCCTCGCCCCGGCGGACCTCGTCGATGGCCTTGGACAGGAGCTGGGCCAGGTGGTAGCGGTCGAAGGTGATCTCGGCGTTCGGGAGCGAGGTCTCGATGCCGAGGATGTAGGCGGGGCTCATGTCGCAGCAGGCGTCGGTGATCTTCTCGGGGTCCCCGCCGTGCGCGGCGAGGTCGGTGGCGAAACGCTCCACCACCTCGTGGTCCCGGCCCTCGGTGGCGTACAGCACGGCGGAGCGCTCGAGGTCCACGAACAGGCTGATGTAGTCCTGTCCCCGCCGCGCGGAGGTCTCGTCGATCCCGACCTGGCGAACGGCTTCGTCCGTTCGGGCGGCCCGGGCGAGCTCCACGTAGTGGTGCAGGACCCGCCACAGCCTGGTGTCGTGCTCGTCGACGAGATCGGCCACGGCGCGCACCGGCATCTCGGAGACGAGAGCCATGAGCAGGGCCTCGAAGAGCAGAGTGAACCCCGACTCCGGACGGGCCCACGGCACGGCGACCTGGCGCACGCCGTGGGCGGGGCAGCTGATGCGGGGGACCCGGGCGTGCAGGTAGGCCTGGTGCTGGAAGAAGTCGAGGTGCCGCCACGTCTTCGTCTGGGTGTCGTGGACCGCACAGGCATCCTCGTCGCCCCCGGGACAGGGGAAGCGGGATCCCCGGGCGAAGTCGAGGTGCAGGTCCAGGCGGTGGCCGGCGGGGTCGAAGTCCATTGCCTCGACCACCCACGGGTCCTGCAGCCCCAGCGCGGCTTTGAACAGCTCCAGGTTGTTCACGACGGTCCTCCCCATCTGTCGGTGGCAGGGGAAGGACCGTCATTGTGACTGAGAGCGCAACCGGCTACCCACTCGATTCAGCGAGGAGCCAATATGAGGGATCGATCTGAAAGGCAGGACGACTTCCAGTTGAAGACAGGAATAACGGAGACCGTGCGCCCAAGAATTCTGCATAGCCCCGTCCGGTAGAGAGCGTACAGCTCCGATGCGCGAGGCGTGAGGGGTTAGCGACTGGCAGAAGAATTCTTCCCCGAGGGCTCGGCGCACTGGCGTCAAACCCGAGCAAGGGTCAAGATACCGCCGTGGATATCGAGCGCCCCGCTGATGGAACCATGGTTATTCGCATGTGGTTGGGCTCCCGTGGCGAGGATCGCTTCGTGGCTCGGCTCATCAGCGACGTAGGCGGTCGGGAAGCAGGGAGCCCCTCCATGGTGGCAGGCACGGCCGAGGAAGTCTTGGCCGACGTGAGAAGGTGGCTGGATCGAACCGCCGACCGCGGCTCGCCAGCTGACTTAGCGCAAGAGACTCAGCACCTCGGCGACTCCAAGGGGCAAGTGACCTGAGCCATGGCTCGCGTCGGGAGGGTAATGCGCCACATATCGTTGAATCATGGGGCCTTGCCTGCGGTTCCGAGAGCCGCGGCATCATTGACACTGGCGCCCGCTTCTCAGCTTGAATTCGGGACACCCGAAGTCAGGACCGAGCGCAGAGAACACGCGTTCCGGGAGGTGATCGAGTACCTCGAACTGCGCGATGAGCAGGTCACCCGCCCCAGCCAGGCGGTGCAGAATGCGGTGTTGTCCGAAATCGCATCGCTCGGCCTGTTCGAGCGGCTCGAGGTCCGGTTCCCGGAGGATCGGGATCATGACCCGTCCCCCAGGCCCTGGGGGAGCGAGGACCGGGAGGCCCGACTCGCGAGGTGGACGTGGGCTTGGTTCCACCAGCCCGGATCCCGGACCTGGGCAGTCTGCCTGCTAGTGACGATGGACGGACGGGACGGCGAGGAGACAGCCGCCGCCTCCCGGCCGGGCTCCAAGGAGTGAGCATGGCCACCCAGATTCCCGATGACCTCCGAGATCCGCATACTCCGGCCGAGGTCGTCATCACCTCGGGGGCCAGACGCCCGGCCGCCGACCCTCGCCTCGGCGTCGACGTCCCCCTGCGTGCGGAGGGGACGCCCCGCAACCGCCTGGTGGCGATCGGAGACTCCCTCACCCACGGGTTCCAGAGCGCCGCCATCTACCACACCGACATCTCCTATCCCGCCCTCATCGCCCACGAGCTGGGGTGGCTCCGGCAGTTCCGCCGTCCTCACTACTGGGGGTTCGGGGGCCTCCCCCTCAACCTGGAGTTCCTGGTCCGGGAGCTCGAGGACCGGTTCGGCCCCAGCCTCGACTGGTACGAGCTCCCCTTGGCCCTGTTCCGGGCCCGTCAGTGGATGGCCGAGGCCGAGCAGTACTGGGAGCACGGCCCCGGCTCGCGGATCCCCCATGCCGCGGGGATCAACCACAACCTCGCCGTGTTCGGGTGGGACCTCCGCGACACCCTGGACCGGACGTTCGACGTGTGCTCTGCGGAGATGACCGCACCCAAGCACCAGCTGATCCCGAACATCGAGAACGGCAACAACCTGGCGGCGCTCCGGGTCCTGCCGTCGGGAACCGAACATCTGCGGGGCCTGACCCCCCTCACGGCGGCCGCGGAGCTCGGAGCGGAAGGGACCGAGGAGGCGCCAGGGGACGGGGAGGGCATCGAGACCCTCATTGTGTTCTTGGGCTCCAACAACGCCCTGTCCGCGGTGACGCACTTCACGGTGCACTGGAGCGGCGCGGGCTACGACGACCTCAAGACCAAGGGGCGCTACAACGTGTGGCGACCCAGCCACTTCGCCTCGGAGTTCGACCTGGTGGTCAAGGGGGTGGAGCCCATCCGGGCCCGCCACGTGATCTGGACCACGGTGCCCCACGTGACCGTGGCGCCCCTGGCCCACGGCGTCGGCACCACCAAGCAGTACCCCGGATCCCGGTACTTCGCGAACTACACGTGGCCCTGGATCGGCGACGACTCGTTCCACCCGGGCACCGACCCCCACCTCACCCACCAGCGGGCCCGGGCCATCGACAGCGCCATCGACATGTACAACGACCACATCGAGCACAGGGTCCGTGAGGCCCGCCAGGCCGGCCGGGACTGGTACCTGCTTGACGTGGCCGGGATGCTCGACCGCCTGGCCTACCGAAGGTACCTCCAAGACGCCGCCGCCCAGCCCTCGTGGTGGACGCCCTACCCCCTCCCCCCCGAGGTGGAGGCGCTGCAGGTGGACTCGCGCTTCTTCCGATCCGATAAGACCGGCCGGCTGGAGGGGGGTATCTTCGCCCTCGACGGCGTGCACCCCACCACCGTGGGCTACGGCCTGCTGGCGCAGGAGTTCATAAACATCATGGATGCCGCCGGGGTGCAGTTCCCCCACGTGGATAGGGACAACCCCCGACAAGGGCCTCCCCGCCTGAATTGGCACCGGGTCATCCGCCGGGACTCCCTGATCTCCGCTCCCCCTGCGTCGCTCGCCGGGGACCTGCGCACCATCGGGTGGCTGGACGAGGTGATCGAGGTGTTCCAGCACCTGTTCCGACGGGGATCTTCAGCCTAGGGGGCAAATGGACATGGAGGATGATCAGCACCCGATGGAGCCGCTCGGCAGAGACGCCATCATCTTCCTCCCTGCCTTGGGCGTCGAATGGACGGACCAGTCCGTCGAGACGATGGCCCGACGCCTCGCAATTGCATTCGACCGCGCCGCCGAACGCGGAGCCTCCTTCGTGGCCAAGCTTGGGCCCGGAGAGACCTACGGAAGCGAGAACAAGAACAAGGCAGCCGTTGCCACCATCAGTCGAGCCGACGGGACAACCGAGGTCCCCGTGGCCGACCTGTATGGCTTCGATTATCATCAGACGCTGACTCAGGGCATCGCCGAGCGAAACCTCTTTCTCCAGGCCATGTCGCTCGTCGTCATGATCGGCTACTCGATGACCCGGCTGATCCGCAGTATCGTCCGTCGGCGACCTCGGGAGGACGGAAAACGGCAGCACTCGAAGCGAGCGACCGAGGTCTTCCAGCTCGTCTACGGCTCGCTTGTCCTGTTGCTCTTTTGCGCGTATGCGGGGATCGTCGTGTACGCGCTCATCAAGACGCTGACGCAGGTGAAAGCGTTCAGCAAGGGACATCCGGGAGGATCGCTGGCACAGGCGGTCGTGGTGGTGGTCGCCGCTCTGGGCATGTCCCTGCCCAAGGTGCGGACCGCCCTCTCGCATGCCGCCGTCGACTACCTGGGAGCGACCACATACCTGGGATTCGGCGCTCGCCGCGTGGACATCAGCGGCAGGCTCGAGGCGCTTCTTGAGCACGTGGCGGAGCACCAAGCCCCGGCGTACCAACGTATCTATTTCATCGGTTACAGCTTCGGCTCGATCGTAGTCCTGGACACGCTCTTCCCTAAGGGCACGCCCGCTCCGCGGCGAGCCGAGGACATCAGAGGGCTCGTGACGATCGGCTGCCCCTTCGACATGGTCCGGACCTACTGGCGCGACTACTTCGACGGCCGCTCGCGGCCGGGCGGTGAGCGAAGCTGGTGGAATGTCTACAGTCCTGTCGACGTCTTGAGCTCCAACTTCCGAAACGACGCCGAGGATGGCACACCCACCGTGGGAATCACGGCTACCGACACGTCGCTTGAACCGACCAAGCCGATCGAGAACGTCCTGTACAATCCATCGGGCTTGGACCACCTCTCGATCCCCGGACTGTTCGCGTTGGCTGGACTGCGAGCCCACGGCTCCTATTGGGACGACGACCCGGATGCCGACACCTGCCTGACCGGAGTGGTGGCAAGGCTCTACGCCGGATCGCCCGCCCTAGCCTGACCTTGGGGGAGTGCCTGCGCGATGCTCTGGTAGCGAGCGTGGACTCGACACGCCACCCGGATCTCTGAGCAGGTGGGGTCCGTCCCACCGAGCGACACAGGCACCCGATCCTGCCCGAGCCCCCGGCGACGGACAGGAGGGCGAGTGGGACTCCCCGCGTTCTCCCCGGAGGGCGGTTCGCAGGCGAGACCAACTCGGGGACGGGCTACGAGCCTGGCGGCCCGCCCGCCGAGAATGGGTCATTCCATGTGATGTTGAGCACGTACGAACGAGGCATAAGCGCTCCGGGTCACCCGCAAGCGCACTTGACTCCGATCACGCTGGCGATAGTGGTCCATCCGTCGAGGGCGTCTTGATCCCGGGTCAACTCGGACGCTGACATCATCGACCTTGCAGGTCCCCTCGGCGCAGGGCATGACACGGCAGAATGCCTCGGCCGCCTCCTTTGCTCTGGCCCGGGTGTCTAGCGGGCCTTGGTCTTGTTGCCCCGGTGCCCGATGACCATACCCGTCAGGCCCGCAGTGAGGCGGCGAAACTTCTTGAGAACTCAATTGTGGGGGGCGCAAGGGATCGCGCGATGCCAACCAGCGCGTCCTCTTTGTCGCCGGTACCTTCGAAAGCGCAATTCCGGCATGGAACGCACTGGCTGAGACAAGTCAATCGCGACGACTCGACCGACGACCGTGGACCATCAATTCCCCTTGATTCCCCGACTTGACTTGGGGTATACGCTGCTGACAGCCTGCCCGAGCAGGGGGAAGATCCTGGTGGGGGATTCGTACGGTCCAGCCCCAGCCTCGTCTGAGGTCGATGTGCCGTCTTTCCCGGCGCCCTCGCCGCACCCCGTGACGTAGGTCCCACGGAGGGAGGGCTCGATATGGCCATCGCGCCAACGTACCCCGGTGTCTACATCGAGGAGATTCCGAGCGGAGTTCGAACCATCACCGGCGTGAGCACGTCGGTGACGGCGTTCCTCGGTTCGGCGAAGCGAGGACCCATCAACAAGGCCGTACACCTCCTCAGCTACGCTGACTTCGAACGCCGCTTCGGAGGGCTGAGCCCTGACTCGGAGTTGACCTACGCGGTACGGCAGTTCTTCCTGAACGGAGGAGCCGAAGCCTGGGTGGTTCGCCTGGCCAAGAACCCTCAGCCCGCCACCCGCACCCTCCAGCGGGCGGACGGCCAAGACGTCCTGACGCTCAACGCTCTGGATGAGGGGGCGTCCGGCAACGGGATTGAGGTCCGGGTCGACTACCAGACCGCCCGGCCCAACAGCAGCTTCAACATGTCCCTCACCTTCGTCGACCCGGACAATCCGGCCTCGTCGTCGTCCGAGACGTTCGCGGACCTGTCCATGAACCGGCAGGATGCCCGATTCGCGCTCGACGTGGTCAACGGGGTGTCCCAGCTCGTGACGCTGGAGTCGAAGGTCACGGGGGCCATGATCGGAGCCCTCGGGAAGGGCACGAGCCAAAGTGCCGATCTAGTCGACGGGGGCGGAAACCCGGTGGACGTGGCGGCGCTCATCGATCCCGGGCACAGCCAGATGCTTGTCTCCGTCAACGGGCTGCCCCCTGTCCCGGTGCAGCTGGCGGCAGCTGATGCGACGGGAGCGAACGCCAATGCCAAGCTGACCAGCCTGTGCGCCGCGATCCAGGCCAAGGTTCGGGCCCAGACCGCGGGCAACACCGCCCTCTCCCAGTTCACGTGTGCTCGACAGGGGACCTCGATCCTCCTGACGTCCGGCGCCGCGGGGGAGACGTCGAGTGTCCGAGTGCTCCCGGGAGCGAGGAACGACATCTCGGCCCGCCTCAAGCTCGGGACCCTGAACGGGGGAACCGAGGCCGACGCGGTGGGTGCCCTTCGGCCCAAGGAGACCCCCGACCCCGGGCAGCTCATCAGCGGGGCGTTCGGAGATACCGAGCTCGACGCGCTCCCCAGCGCCACCCAGAACGCCCTTCAGGTCGCACTCGACGGCGACGTCGCCGCGTCGGTCTCGATCGGGGATGCCGTCTCGGCAGGGGCGGACCTCAACGCGAAGATGGCCGACGTGACCGGGCGGCTCCAGGCGGCCGTCCGCAACCTCAAACCGGGCAAGCCCGCGTACCGCGACTTCACCGTGAGCGTGGACACCGCCAACAAGAAGCTGGTCCTGTCGTCCGGGACCAGGGGCCGCGGCTCCTCGGTGGCCATGGCCGCGGGGGCGCAGAACGACATCGCCGGCGCCCTGCACCTCCTGGCCGGATCATCGAGCGTCCCGGCCGACAACGCGCACCTGGGCGGAGGGAGTGAGCAGCCATACACGGCGGCGGAGGCATACCCCCTGTTCATCGGGGACCGGTCGAAGCGCGAGGGCGTCTACGCCCTCGATGGGGTGGACGAGGTGAACCTGCTCTGCATGCCGGGTGTCACCGACCCCGGAATCCTCGCCGATGCCGCCTCCTACTGCGAGGAACGCCGCTTGTTCATGATCGTCGACGCACCGCAGACGCCCACCAAGCCGGAGGACGCCGTACAACTGGCCACCGGAACCAGCCTTCCGAAGTCCGATCACGCGGCCGTGTACTACCCGTGGATCAAGGTCGCCGATCCGCTGAAGAACGGCAAGCTGCGCTCCACCGCACCGAGCGGCGCCATCGCCGGCCTCTATGCGCGGACCGACGCGTCCCGAGGAGTGTGGAAGGCCCCCGCGGGGATGGATGCGAGCGTTTCAGGGGCACAGGGCGTCGACTACGTGCTGACCGACGCCGAGCACGGGACCCTGAACCCCCTCGGCGTGAACGCCATCCGCGTGTTCCCCGTGATCGGGACCGTGGCGTGGGGCGCCCGCACCCTCCGTGGAAGCGATCAGCTGGCCTCCGAGTACAAGTACGTCCCTATCAGGCGCTTGGCCCTGTACATCGAGGAGTCCCTGTTCCGCGGGACGAAGTGGGTTGTGTTCGAGCCCAACGACGAGCCGCTCTGGGCGCAGATCCGGCTGAACATCGGGGCGTTCATGCACAACCTGTTCCGTCAGGGAGCGTTCCAAGGCAATACGCCTGCGAAAGCCTACTTCGTCAAGTGTGACTCGGAGACCACGATCCAGAACGACATCGATCGCGGGATCGTCAACATCGTTGTCGGGTTCGCCCCCCTGAAGCCGGCCGAGTTCGTGATCATCCGCATCCAGCAGATCGCCGGCCAGATCCAGGCCTGATGCACTTGGATTGGCGAGGGGACCGAGTCGGAAGGAGGGGCACATGCCGCAGTTCAGCGTGAACTCGGAGCGGTTCGATCCGTACAAGAACTTCAAGTTCCGCGTGAAATGGGACGGGCGGTACGTGGCCGGGGTGAGCAAGGTGGGAGCCCTCAAGCGGACCACCGAGGTGGTGAAGCACCGGGACGGGGGGGATCCCAGCAGCAGCCGCAAGTCTCCCGGCCGCACGGAATACGACGCGATCACGCTGGAGCGTGGCGTCACCCACGACGTGGACTTCGAGCAGTGGGCGAACAAGGTCTGGAACTTCGGCAGCGGTCTTGGAGCAGAGGTCTCGCTGAAGGACTTTCGGAAGGACATGATCATCGAGGTCTACAACGAGGCCGGGCAGCTCGTCCTCGCGTACAAGGTCTTCCGGTGCTGGGTCTCCGAATACCAGGCCGTTCCCGACCTGGACGCGAACGCGAACGCCGTGGCGATCCAGCACATCAAGCTCGAGAACGAGGGGTGGGAGCGGGACTACGAGGTGAGCGAGCCCAGCGAGCCCACGTTCACGGAGCCCGCAGCGTAGCGGGATCGGATGCGTCCGCTCTCGCCCTCGACGCTGCTGGAGGTCTGGGAGCGGGAGGAGTCCCAGACTCCGGTTCGTCGCGCCCTGTCGCTCCTCGCCGCGGCCGAACCGGAGACGCCGACGCCCCGGTTGGCGGAGTTGCCGGTCGGGCGGCGGGACGCGAGGCTGCTGACGCTCCGCGAGTGGACGTTCGGACCAAGGGTGACCGCGGTCGCGGAGTGTTCTGGGTGCGGACAGGTGCTCGAGCTGGAGTTCGAGATCGAGCAGGTTCGAGCCGGCGATCCCCCGGTCTCGTCTCCCGGTGTTGTCACCATCGGGGACTGGACGGTGACCTTCCGGGCCCCCAATTCGCTGGATCTGGAGGCCGCCACCCAGACAGCCGACGTCCGATTGGGACGGGACCAGCTCCTTCGGCGATGCATCGTATCGATCCGGAGGGGAGGGGAAGAGGTAGAGGAGCTCCCCGAGGACGTCCTGGAGACCCTAGGGCAGCACATGGCCGAACTCGACGCCCAAGCCAACGTACGACTCGACGTGTCCTGCCCCGGATGCGGACGCCATTGGACGCCACGGTTCGACATCCTGTCCTACTTCTGGACGGAGATTCGGGCCTGGGCCGCTCGGATCCTGGCGGAGGTGCACGAGCTGGCTTCGGCCTACGGGTGGAGTGAGCGCACCATCCTCGCCATGAGCGCGGAACGACGACGCCGCTACCTGGAGTTGGTGCGCCGGTGATCGACTTCCTCGGTGACCTCGTGTCCGCCGCGCTCGGGCTCCCCGGCGACCTTCAGCCGCGTGTTCCGTCCCGGTTCGAGCCCGTGGGGATGCGGTGGGAGGCAACCGAATGGGCGGCACCCGTTGATGAGGGACCGCCCGAAGCCTCCGGACCCGAGGAGGCGTCGTCACCGCCGGTCCGACCGGGGAAAGGCGACACGGCGGGGCCGGTCGAGGAGTTCGACCGTCTCGTGGACGACGACCGAGCTCTCCGGCCCGACGTTACCACGGACGAGGGCGCCGGGGCACGGCTCGCGGGGACGTCCGACGTGGACGCCCATACCCTCGGCCCCGGCCGGAGCGAGATTCCCGCGCGCGCTTCCGCCCCTCCCGTCGACGGGCCGGCCAGACCGCAGCCAGGAGGGCTGGAGGTGACCCGAGAAGTCGAGCGTCGGTCGCCGTCCGACCGGACCGATGGAGCGGCTGGTTGGTCCGAGGAGCGCCCTTCGGACACGAGGGGGTCGGCCGCGTCGGAGGGTGCGCCCGGAGGGAGACTCGGGCCGTCCGGGGCGCGCCTCGCCATCCCGTCGGTCCGGCTCCCCGCGCCGGTGATTCCCTCTTCCCCACCGGCCGCACGACACGACGATCGGGCTTCCGTTCCGATGGATGCGAGCGAGCAGGGGCGGCGGGCCGGGCCGAGGGCGCCGGACGCCGGGCCCGGGACGGTCGATTCCGGCGACCGAGCCACATCGAGCGACGGGATCTCCAGGACCGGCGCGGAGCCCCGATCGGACGGGGACGCGCTGGCGGCGAGGTGGGGGCCCGAGGGACCCCCGTCGGGGGTCGACGTCGTCCCGGCCCTCGGAGTGGAGGGGCCGACGGTCGCGGAGGAGGGACCGGAACCGGGTCCGCCCGTGGTGCGCGTGAGCATCGGCCGGATCGAGGTCCGAGTCGTTCCGAGCCCCGTCACCGACGCCGGCTCGGGCCCTGAGGCCATTCGACCGACCCCGGCTCTGTCGCTGGACGAATACCTCCGCCGGCGAAACGGACGAGCGCCGTGAGCAACTTCCTCGCCATCGCCACGGTCACGGCCACCCTCAAGCGGATGCTCGACGAGGCCGTGGCCGCCAGCGTCCCCGGCGCGGTGGCGAACGCGAAGGTGACCGCCGGCATCCCGGAGGCCGTGAAGAACGGGGCCGCCGACCAGAAGGGGATCAACATCTACCTGTATCAGGTGACCCCGAACGCGGCATGGCGCAACGCCGACCTCCCCAGCCGCGGCTCCGACGGCAGGGTGGTCCGCCGGCCCCAGGTCGCGCTCGACCTCCACTATCTCCTGAGCTTCTATGGAGAGGACGCGGACCTCGAGCCGCAGCGCCTCCTGGGCCTCGCCGTGAGGACGCTGAACGATCGCCCCATCCTCACCCGCGACGCCATCAGCGACACCATGAAGGCGGCGGTCGCGGACGATCCCGACACGTTCCTGAAGAGCTCCGACCTCGGGAACCAGGTCGAGCTGGTGAGGTTCTCGCCCATCGGACTGAACCTGGAGGAGCTGTCGAAGCTTTGGTCGGTGTTCTTTCAGATCCCCTACGCGCTCTCGGTGGCCTACCAGGGGACCGTGGTCCTGATCGAGGGAGCCGACACCCCGCGGACCCCGTTGTCCGTGCGGGCCCGAGGTGTCTACGTCGGAACGTTCCGCCAACCGCTGGTGGAGCGGGTGCTTGCGGACACGGGCGAGGAGGACCCCATCGTCTCCACGACCACCATCTCCATCGAAGGACAGAACCTGCGAGGCGACGCGACGAGGGTTCGGCTGGGGGCGGTCGAGGTGGCCCCCGACCATGTCTCGGACCGGCGGATCTCGCTGGCCCTCCAGCCGCTGTCCCTCCTGCCGGGGGTCCACGGCCTCCAGGTCGTCCACCAGGCCCTCCTGGGCGACCCGCCCGCGCCGCACCGCGGGGCGGAGTCGAACCTCATGCCGTTCGTGCTGCGGCCCAGGATCTCCGGAGCGGTGGGGACGGCCCCGGGAGCTTCGGCCGGTGAGGTGGACGTGACGGTGACGGTCGAACCTCCGGTCGGCAGGAAACAGCGGGTGTCGCTCCTGTTGAACGAGCGATCAGCGCCCTCCGAGCGGGCCGCCCACGACTACACGTTCGACGCCCCCTCGCGCGACGTGGAGGGAGCGCCGGATACCACCGACACGGTCACCTTCACCACGTCCGGCGTGGAGGACGGGACCTACCTGGTGCGGATCCAGGTCGACGGAGCGGACAGCCCGATCTCGGTGGACGAGGACCCGGCCAGTCCCACCTTCGGGCAGGTCCTGCCGGTGGTGGCGTTCCCGTGATCCCGGAGGAGGCCGGCCCGTGGTCGGCGTGACGGAACTGCGGACCGCGGAGGGCTGGCACGAGGCGAATCAGGCCCACCTGGTGGCCTCGCTGGCCGAGGTCAGGGCCGCCCTCAGCCGCCACGCCGCGCTGGCGGCGGGGCCGTCTGGCGAGCAGGAGGTTCGGGTGGATCCCGATGCCGCCCCGCCCCCGGCCCCATGGCCGTTCGAGGCCCCACCCGCCCTCGATACCGTGTGCGCGGCGTTCGGGCTCAGCCCATTCGAACGATCCGTGCTGCTCCTGTGCGCCGGGCCCGAGCTCGATTCGACGTTCCCGTCGCTGTGCGCCGCCGCGCAGGGCGACGCCCGTCGGACCGTTCCGACGTTCGGCCTGGCCCTGGCCGCCCTGCCCGACCCGCACTGGAGCGCGCTCACTCCCGCCTCGTCCCTTCGACGGTGGCGGCTGATCGAGCTGCGAGGCGGGGACAGCCTGGCCACCGCGGCGCTGCGGATCGACGAGCGCATCCTGCACTTCCTGGCCGGCGCGCCCCATCTGGACGATCGGCTGGCGGGCCTGGTCCGCCACGTGCACATCCCACCGGATCTCCCCCCGTCGCACCGGGACGTGGCGGAGCGCATGGTGGCCCTGTGGCGGCGAGCGCACGGGCGCGCGCCGCTCCCTGTGGTGCAGCTGTGCGGCTCCGATCCCGCGGGGAAGCTGGCCGTGGCAGCGTGGGCGTGCGCGCAGGTCGGAGCGTCGGTCTACGCGGCCGACCTGGCCGACCTGCCGGGGGCGCCCGCCGAACGGGAGGCCGCGGCCCGGCTGTGGGATCGGGAGACCATCCTGGGCAGCGCGGCCCTCATCGTGGAGTGCCAGGAGTCCGAGGGGCCCGAGTCCGCCCGGTCCGTGATGTCCTTCCTGGGCGGGCTCATGGGGATCGGCATCGTGAGCGTGCGAGAGCCGCTGCGGGGGGTCTCCCGGTCATCCGTACGCTTCGACGTGGGGCGGCCCCTGGCGGAGGAGCAGGCGGCGCTGTGGGAGGCGTCCCTGGGCCCCGGGGCCGCGTCGACGCTCGATGGCTCGGTGGCGGCGGTGGTGGCCCAGTTCGACCTGGGGCCCAACCAGATCGAGTCGGTCAGCGCGGAGGTGCTCGGCGGGCTGGAGAGCGTCCAGGAGAGCGATGGGCCGGGGCTCGACGGGAGCCGAGGGGCCCCGGACGCCGGGACCCTGCTGTGGGACGCATGCCGGGCCCAGTCCCGTCCGCGTCTCGAGGACCTCGCTCAGCGGATCGACCCCGACGCCACGTGGGAGGACTTGGTGCTACCCGCCATGCAGATGGACACGCTGCGGGAGGTGGCCGCCCACGTCCGGCACCGGCGGCTGGTGTACGACACGTGGGGTTTCGCCCGCAAGAGCCGCAGGGGCCTCGGGATCAGTGCGCTGTTCGCCGGGCCGAGCGGGACCGGCAAGACGATGGCGGCTGAGGTCCTGGCGAACGAGCTGCGCCTGGACCTGTACCGCATCGACCTCAGCCAGGTCGTGAGCAAGTACATCGGCGAGACCGAGAAGAACCTTCGCCGCGTGTTCGACGCCGCCGAAGAGGGCGGGTCCATTCTGCTGTTCGACGAGGCCGACGCGCTGTTCGGAAAGCGCAGCGAGGTCAAGGACAGCCACGACCGGTACGCGAACATCGAGGTCAGCTACCTCCTGCAGCGCATGGAGTCCTACCGGGGCCTGGCCATCCTGACCACGAACCTGAAGAGCGCCCTGGACACGGCGTTCCTGCGGCGGCTTCGGTTCGTGATGCAGTTCCCGTTCCCGGAGGCGGCGCAGCGGGCGGAGATCTGGCGGCGGATCTTCCCCGAGGGGGCGCCCCTGGACGGCCTGGACGTGCACCGCCTGGCCCGGCTCAACGTGGCGGGGGGAAACATCCGAAATATCGCGCTCAGCGCGGCGTTCCTGGCCGTGGACGCCGGCGAGCCCGTTCGCATGTCGCACCTGTTGCGCGCGGCGCGGAGCGAGTACACCAAGCTTGAGAAGCCGCTGACCGACGCCGAGGTGGGCGGATGGATCCGGTGAATCCCCGCCTCCGCTCCCCCGGCCCCGTCGTGGAGATCCACATCGAGGAACTCGTCCTCGACGGCGTCGGCCCGGAGCAGGTGTCGGCGATCGAGGAGCACCTGCGTGTGGAGCTGGCCCGGCGGATGGCCGGAGGCCGCTTCCCCGCCTGGACCGGCTCGGACACCCGCGAGGTCGATTCGGGAGGGCACGTTTCCCAGGTGGTGGCGGCTCGGGTGGCTGAGGCCATCCACGAGAGGATGGCGCGGTGACGATGGTGGCGGCGCCGGCCGTCGCCCCGGCCGAGGGATGGAAGCCCTCCGCTGTTCCAGCCGAGATGATCCAGCGATGCGGCCAGCACCCTTGCTCCGGCGATTGCTCGGGGGACCAGGAGGAGGAGATGCCCTCCGTCCAGCGCTTCGCCACCGGGGACGGCGGGCATCGGTTCGGTCTGGTCTCCGTGCTTTCGGGGCCCCCACCGGGCCGGGCCCGGACCGTGAGCGAGCCGGGCGACCGGTGGGAGCGGGAGGCGGACCGCGTTGCGGACACGGCCCTGAGCTCCCTGGACGGGGCCACCGGCGCGACCCCGGCCGAGGGAGTGGACGCTCCCACTCCGGAGCCGGCCGGGCCGAGCGCCGAGGCCCCGGGACCCGCGCAGCCGGCGCCCCAGGGACCGGGACCGGAAGCGGAGCCCACCGCGGAGACAGCCCCCGCTCCATCGCTGATCGTGGAGGACGACGCGGAGAACGTCGCCCCGGGGCAGATGCGCAAGACGCCGTTCCTGGACGCGGTGCGCGCGGCGGTGTGCGAGGCCGCGGACGCCGAGCTGGCCGCTGCCGGCAGGAGCACGGAAGGATGCCCGTACGTGGAGCGGGCGTTCTCCTACTACGCGGGCCGAGGAGCCTCCCAGGTTGAACGAGCGGTCCGGCGGTACGCTCCCGAGTCCCAGGCCGCGAGCTCCGCGAGCGCGTACGTCGGCGCCGTGGTGTCTCGGGTCAGGCAGGCCGTCTCCATCTGGGCCAGGATCGGCGAGCTGGGCGGCGTCCCCGAGGACATCCCGGAGGAGGCCCTGGCGGGGGAAGGCGGCGCCGCCGGATCGGCGCAGGGTTCTGGGAGCGCAGGGGCCGCCGTGGCTCCCGGTGGGGCCCCGAGGGTCCTGTTCAAGCGAAGGAACGCGACGGCAGCGTACAGCCCGGATCCCGCCGGCATCCGGTCGCAGCTCGGGTCCGGAGCTCCACTCGACGCGGGGGTTCGGTCCCGGATGGAGCCCGTGCTCTCCCACGACTTCTCCCGGGTCCGGGTGCACGCGGACGGCGCCGCCGGCGCGCTGGCCAGCGACCTCGACGCCAGGGCGTTCACCGTCGGCCAGCATGTGGCTTTCGGGGCGGGCGAGTACAACCCCGGAACGGTGGCCGGCGACGCGCTCATCGCCCACGAGCTGGCCCACGTGATCCAGCAGGAAGGAGCGGCGCAGGCCCCAGGGGTGGCGAGCGCCAGGTCCGACCACTCGATGGGAATGGGAGAGGAGTCCTGGGCCGAGGATCCGCTGGAGCACGACGCCGACCTTGCCGCGGTGGGCGCGATGGGGTCCCTATGGGCCAGGAGCAAGGACGCGGTGGCGCGAGCCGCGCACCTGGCGGGACCCCGCCTCCGGACCGGCCTGCGGCTCCAGGGATGTCGCTCCAAGCCCACCAACCAGACCCCCGAGGGCGTGGGCCTCGGGCCCACCGACACGTCGAAGAAGTTCTGCATGAAGCCCGGAAGCTTCACCGCGACGACCGGGATCAATCAGAACACAACGGCCAAGGCTGAAGGACGACAGGACATCTACTTCGAGGGAGTGAATTCCGGGACTGAGGACGGGAAGACGTGTTCGTGCGACTGTGGCCTCTACCGCCACCACGTGAGGGGTTACTACCGGTCGGGTAGTGCGACCGACCCCAAGCACTACGACGTCACCTCATGCGGGCATGCCCTGACCCTCGACGAGACGACATTTTCGGAGGAGTGGACGAGCTGCATCGGGGACCTCGACCCGGACCCGTGCAAGTGGCACTACGCGGACGCGCCCGGGTGGGACGTCAGCGAGGGTAACTACATTGAGCTCAAGGAGGGCTTCCGGTACGAAGTCTGGGACCGGTGCCAGGGCAAATCGGTGGCCGCCGACGGCAGGACGGTCACCCTCAGCGGGGACAAGTCGCCGCGGGCGATCACGTGGACGTCGCCGTGACCGGAAGGGGCTGGCACCGTCGCCATGTCCCATGACCGAGGACCTCCCCGCGATCGAGTTGGACGCCCCCGAGCTCCGGCGGAGGGCCCAGGCCATCCACGAGGGCGACGGCCTCGCACAGGTGAGAAACGTGTTGGGGGGCGAGGAGTTCCAGACCGAGCAGCGCGGCGCGATCACGGCCCGGTTCTGGCGGTTCCGGATGCTCGATGCCCGCGAACCGTGGGAGCGCTCCGAGATCTACCTGGGGGAGTTCGAGGGCGACCGACTTGTGTTCGGGGCGGTGATCCCCCGGGCGTGAGTGGGCTCCATCGGGCCGTCGGTCTCCCCGGCCGAGGCATCACTGTGGGTGAGAGATGACCACGCTGGCTCCCGTTATACCGGCCAGGCCGGCCGCCCAGCCGTCGGAACCGGGGTCCAGCACCGTCTTGCGGCTGGCCCGTCAGGAGGAGGACGTGGCGTGGGGGTGGTCGCTCGCGCCGCAGGAGGCAACCCTGCCCGAGACCGAAGCCCCCGCCCCCTCACC
>JALYLZ010000159.1 GCA_030774015.1 Actinomycetota bacterium
GATCGGGCCCGTCCGGGGTCCGAGGGCGGGCCCGCCATCGAGGCCGCCGCCGCCGATCCGGTATCGCAGCGCGCCGCGGTGGTCCTGCTGCCGGAGGCGGGCGAGCCGACCGAGCGGTCCGAGGCGCCGGAAGCGGTCACCGCCACGGAAGCATCCGATCCGCGCGAGGCTGCCCAGCCCGAGGCTGCCGAGCCCCAGGCTGCCGAGCCCAGCTTCGAGCCGTCTGGGCCCACGTCGCCTGCCGAGCCCTCCGCCCGCTTCGAGCCGTCCGAGCCCACGGAGCATTCCGAGCCCTCGGCGCGCTGGTCGGCGCCCGAACCGCCCCGGCTTCCGGATCTCCCGGCGCCTCCGGAGTTCGCCGAGCCTTCCCCGAAGGCATCGACTCCCGCGACGCCCGCCGTGCCCGCCGTGCCCGCCGAGCGGCCGGTCGCGGTCCCCCGGCGAGCGGCCGACGGCGCGTCGAAGGACGATGACGAGGGGAGCGAACCCGAGCGGGAGGCTTCGCTGCGCGAGCTCTTCTGGGGCGAAGACTAGTCTTCCTCAGACTACGGGCGGCTCGATCTCCGACGAAGCCTGGAAGGTCCCAGTCCTCCGCCGAAGGGTGATCCGGATCCGTTTCCCGTCGAGGGTCTCCGTCGTGTCGTACTCGGGATCGGACAGCGCGCGCGGCTGTAGGCCGGTGGCGAGGGTCTCCCTGCTCACGTACTCGTGGTGCTTCTCGACGGCGTCCACGACCTCGTCGGGAGCTTCGATCCCCAGCTCGATCCGGTCGGTGACGTCGAGGCCCGCCGACTTCCTGGCGTCCTGCACCAGGCGGACGACCTCGCGGGCCAGGCCCTCCTGGCGGAGATCCGGGGTGACCTCCAGGTCCAGGGCCACCGTGAGGCCGCCCTCCGCCCCCACGCCCCAGCCCTCCCGGGTCTCCTGGACCAGGTCCACCTCGTCGGGGGCGAGCTCGACCGAGACACGCTCGCCGAGCCGGAGCGTCACGGTCTCGCCCCGAGCCAGGGCCGCCGCCAGCCTGCCGTCGTCGTCTGCCAGCGCCGCGGCCACGTCCTTCACCTGCGGGCCGAGCCGCGGACCGAGCACGCGGTAGCTCGGCTTGGCCTGCCACCGGCCGAACTGCTCGGCCGACTCGGCGAACTCCACCCGCTTCACGTTGAGCTCGTCCTTCACCAGGTCGAGGAGCGGCGTCAGCCCCTCGCGGTCTCCGGGGTAGTGGAGCACCGCGCGGGCCAGGGGCTGGCGCACCCGGACCTTCGCGTCCGTCCGGATGGTCCTGCCGAGCGACACGACGTCGCGGACGGCTTCCATGCGCGCGTCCAGCTCGGGGTCCACGGCCCCCTCGTCCACCTCGGGGTAGTCGGCGAGGTGGACGGATTCGGGGGCGCCGTCGGTGCCGGCGGCCAGGTTCTGCCACAGCTCCTCCGTGACGAACGGCGTGAACGGGGCGAGCAGCCGGGCCACCGTCACCAGGCACTCGTTCAGGGTCAGGTAGGCGGCCGCCTTGTCGGTCGCCTCGGCGCCCCGGCCCGCCGACCAGAACCGCCGCCGGGCCCGCCGCACGTACCAGTTCGACAGGTCGTCGATGAACCGCGCGATCCGCCGTCCCGCCGCCGTGGCGTCGTAGGACTCCAGGCCGTCTCGCGCCTCGCGGACCGTCTGGGCCAGCTGCGACAGCACCCACCGGTCCAGCGGGGGGCGCCGCGCGACGGGGACGTCGACCGCGGATGACGGATCGAACCCGTCCACGTTCGCGTACGTGACATAGAAGGAGTACACGTTCCACAGCGTCAGCAGGAACTGCCGGACCACCTCGTCCAGGGCTTCGAAGTACACGCGGCGCGAGGCCCACGGCGAGCCGACCGTGATGAGGTACCAGCGCAGGGCGTCCGCGCCGTGGCGGTCCAGGACCGTCCACGGGTCGAGCTGGTTGCCGACGGACTTCGACATCTTCCGGCCCTCCCGGTCCACCAGGTGGCCCAGGCACACCACGTGTCGGTACGCCGTGTCGTCGAACAGCAGCACCGCCTCCGCCATGAGCGTGTAGAACCAGCCGCGGGTCTGGTCGATGGCCTCGGAGATGAAGTCGGCGGGGAACCGCTCCGAGAACTCCTGGAGCCCGCGCCCGAGGTCCGGGTGGTAGCTCCACTGCGCGTACGGCATGGCCCCGGCGTCGTACCAGGTGTCGATGACCTCGGGGACGCGCCGGGCCGTGGCGCCGCACTCCCGGCACGGGATCTCCACCTCGTCCACGTCGGGCCGGTGGGGGTCGATCGAGGTGACGTCGCGGCCGGCCAGGTCGGACAGCTCGCGGAGCGACCCCACCGGCGTGACGTGGTCGCCGCCGCACACCCACAGGGGGAGCGGGGTTCCCCAGTAGCGCTCCCGGGACAGCGCCCAGTCCACGTTGTTCTCCAGCCAGTCGCCGTACCGGCCGTGCTTGATGTGCTCGGGATGCCAGTCGACCCCCTCGTTCACCTCCAGCAGGCGGTCCTTCTTCGCCGTGGTCCGTACGTACCACGAGGTTCGGGCCACGTAGAGCAGCGGCGTCTTGCACCGCCAGCACAGGGGATAGGTGTGCTCGTAGTCGGAGTAGGCGAACAGCAGCCCGCGCTCACGCAGGTCCGCGACGATGTCCGCGTCGGCCTCCTTCACGAACCGCCCCCGCACGAACGCCGGGGCCTGGTCCGTGAAGTTCCCGAAGTCGTCGACCGGGCTGTACACGGGCCAGCCCTCCCGCCGGCCGATGTCGAGGTCGTCCGCCCCGTATCCCGGCGCGATGTGGACGATGCCCGTTCCCTCGTCCATCAGGACGAAGCCGGCGGCCACCACCCGGTGGGTGTCGCCGCTCATGTTGTCGTAGGGCGGGGAGTAGCGAGACCCGACCAGGTCCGACCCGCGAAGCGTGTACTCGATGACGGCGTCCTCACCGAGCACGGCCCGCATCAGCGCCTCCGCCACGATGTAGCGCTCGCGGCCCACCGAGGCCACGACGTAGGGCTGATCCGGGTCCACGGCCAGACCGAGGTTCGAGGGCAGCGTCCACGGCGTGGTGGTCCACCCCAGGAACGACGCGCCGGCGAGCTCGGGGCGGGAAGGCTCGGTGACCGGGAACTCCACCGTGACCCCGGGGTCGACGACGTGCGTGTAGCCCTGGGCCACCTCGTGGTCGGACAGGGCGGTGCCGCAGCGCGGGCAGTACGCGACGGAGCGGAAATCGCGGAACAGCAGGCCCCGCTCGTACAGCGTCTTCAGCGACCACCACACGCTCTCGATGTACTCCGGCGACAGCGTCCAGTAGGCGTCGCCCATGTCGATCCAGTAGCCGATCCGCTCGGTCAGGCGCTCGAACTCGTTCACGTAGCGGCCCACCGATTCCCGGCACAGCCGGTTGAACTCGGCGACGCCGAACGCCTCGATGTCGCGCTTGGACTTCGTGCCGATCTCCTTCTCGACCTCGAGCTCGACGGGGAGCCCGTGGCAGTCCCAGCCGGCCTTCCGGCGCACCAGGTGGCCGGTCATGGTCTTGTACCGCGGGTAGAGGTCCTTGAACGTGCGAGGCTCGACGTGGTGGATGCCGGGCTTGCCGTTCGCCGTGGGCGGGCCCTCGTAGAACGTCCACTCGGGCGCGCCCTCCCGGAGCTTCAGGCTCTTGTCGAAGATGGAGCCGCCCCGCCAGAACTCCAGCACGCGCTGCTCGAGCGCGGGGAACTCCACCTTCGGATCCACCGGCCGGTACCTCGCCATCGCCGCCTCCCAACGAAGAACGCCTCGCCCCTGTTTGCAGGGACGAGGCGCATGGCCCCGCGGTACCACCCCGCCTTGCCGGGCCCCTCGCGGAGCCCGACCGCTCATCGGGTGCCGTCACACCCTCCCGCTGTCACGGGCGGACCCGGCTGCGCCTACTGCTCCCGGAACGCCCGGAAGGTTCGGGCAGCGGCTCGGGGAGGATGTTCGGAGGGTCCGTGCCGCCGGGCTTTCACCGTCCCCAGCTCGCTGTGGGCCAAAGGCCCTCCTACTCGTTCCCGTCGTCGCCGGTAGCGCTCATGCTACCGCACCATGGGAACGGTCAGCGTTCGCGTGACCCCGCGATCCGGAGGGACGGGGATCGAGACGTCCGGTGAGGACATCGTGATCCGGGTGCGGGCGCCGGCCGCCGAAGGCCGGGCCACCGACGAGGCCCGCCGGGCATTGGCCGCCGCGCTCGCCGTCCCCCCGTCCCGGGTCGCGCTCCGGTCGGGGGCGAGGTCCCGGCGGAAGGTGTTCGACGTGGCGGGCATGCCCTCCGGCGAGATCGCCCGGCGCCTGTGGCGGCGGTGAGCACGGGTTGTTGGCGACGGAACGCCGCGATGCTACCGTCCGTCGACCGATGGCCAACAAGCAAGCCCTCACCGAGAAGGAGCTCGAGGACCTGCGCCGGAGCCTGCTCAGCGAGCGGGCCGAGCTCGAGGCCCAGCTGACCGAGCTGGAGACGTCCTCGTTCGGGACGTCCCAGTCGGACCTGTCCGGCGAGGTGGCCTTCGACGAGGAATATGCCGATGCCGGCACCGCCACGTTCGAGCGCGAGAAGGACGAGTCGCTCACCGACAACGCCCGCGACCTGTTGCGCAAGATCGACAAGGCCCTGGCCCGGATGGACGCGGGCACCTACGGGTTCTGTGAGCGATGCGGAAAGCCGATCGAGAAAGCCCGGCTGAAGGCCCTCCCATACGCGACCCTGTGCATCAAGGACGCGCAGGCAGCGCGTTCGAGTTGAGCCGGGGGACTCCCGAGGATCGGGAGGGCGCCGGAGGTGGCTCGCGGCCCTGGTCCCACCGACGCCTCGCGCTGTGGCTGTACGGCTGGGCGGCGGGAATCTACGGCCTGGACCGCCTCACCAAGTTCCTGGCGGAGACCTACCTCCAGAACCGCCCGCCGGTGCACGTGATCCCGGGCGTCGTGCAGCTCGACTACACGACGAACCCCGGCGGGGCCTTCGGTGTGCTGGGGGGGGCGACGTGGTTGTTCCTCACCGCAACGCTGGTGGTCTGCGTCGCCATCGTGGCGGCGTCGTTCAACCTGCCGAACCGCCTGATCGGGGCGGGCCTGGGCCTGGTGCTGGGCGGCGCGCTGGGGAACCTCACGGATCGGGCCGTGCGCGGATCGGGGTTCTCCGGTCGGGTGGTCGACTTCGTGGACTTCCGGTGGTGGCCGGTGTTCAACGCGGCCGACAGCGGCATCGTCATCGGGGCCGGGCTCATCCTGCTGTCCGGGTTCCTCCGCTCCTCCGGCGAGCGCCGCTCCTCCGGCCGGGGCCGCCCCTCCGGCCGGGGCCGCCCCTCGGACCAGGGGAGCCCCCCGGGGCGGCGCATCTCCCCGGAATGACGGAGCCGACAGGGGAGGGGGCCGTGGAGTTCCGGGCGGTGCCGGGGCGCCTGGACCTGGTGGTGGCGCGCCGGCTCGGGCTGCCCCGGGCCGAGGTCCAGCGGGCCATCGCCGAGGGCCGGGTCACCGTGGCCGGCCGGTCCCGGCCGAAGTCGTTCGCGCTGGCCGGTGGGGAACCGGTCTCGGTGCGCCTGGAGGGACTCGGGGCCGTGCCCGCCGAGGGCCCGCCGGTTCCCGTCCGGTACGAGGACCCGTACCTGGCCGTGGTGGCCAAGCCCAGCGGGCTGCCCACCCATCCGACCGCCGGGCGACGGACGGGCACGCTCGTGAACCGGCTGCTGGGGATGGGCATGGCGCTGTCGCAGGTGGCGGCCCCGGAGCGGCCGGGCATCGTGCACCGGCTGGACGCCGGGACCTCCGGGCTGCTGGTGGTGGCCAAGGACGACCGGACCCACGAGCTGCTGGCGGCCATGTTCGCCGGGCACGAGGTGTCCCGGCGGTACCTCGCGCTGGTTCGAGGGGAGGTCGAGCACGAGCGCTTCGCCGTCGATGCGCCGCTGGCCAGGCGGGGCTCGCGCATCGTGGTCCTCCGGGGGGAGGGGCGCCGGGCGGAGACCGACCTCGAGGTCCGGGAGCGCTTCGGCGGGCAGGCCACCCTGCTGGAGGCGACGCCCCGCACCGGGCGGACCCACCAGATCCGCGTGCATCTGTCGGCGGTGGGCCATCCCATCCTGGGCGATGCCCGCTACGGCGGTGGGGGAGACGAGGCCCGCCGGCTCGGGCTGACTCGCCCCTTCCTGCACGCCTGGCGGATCTCGTTCATCCACCCCCGCACCGGCGACGAAGTGGAGGTCGAGGAGCCCCTCCCCGAGGATCTCGAGGAGGCGCTTCGCCGGGTTCGCGCGGGGTGAGGGGACGTTGACCGCCCGCGGCTCCGCCCGGTAGCGTCCGCGCGCCACCACCGAACAGGAGGGGACATGGGAGAGGTGAAGGAACTTGGGGAGCGCTGGTTCGACACGGTCAGAGGCGGTGACGTCGACGCCATCGCCGCGATGCTCACCGACGACGTGGACTTCTACACGCCGGCCGGCTCGGTGAGGGGACCGCAGGAGGCGGCCGCCCTGCTTCATGGGTTCGCGGTGGCCATGCCGGACGCCGGCTTCAACATCCGGCAATGGATCGAGGAGGGGAACTCGGCGGCGGCCGAGGGAAGCTACACCGGGACCCACACCGGGCCGCTGGCCGGCCCCATGGGCGAGGTTCCGGCAACCGGGAGGTCGGTGGACGTCCCCTTCACCACGGTCTTCGAGGTCCGCGACGGCAAGATCTCGGCCCACCGGGCGTACTGGGACAACGCCACGTTCATGATGCAGCTCGGACTGATGCCGCCCCCGGGCGGAGGCGCGTAGCGACCGGCCGAACCTACCCCCCAGCGGCCGCGCGCAGCATGGGGACGTGCTCCGCGTAGTGCTCGGACGTGTTTCCGAGGACGGTGTCGAGGAGCATGCGATCGGGAAGGTCCGGACGGAACGGCCGCTGGAGCGCCTCGGCGGGCAGTTCCTCTACCGCCGCCTGCATGTCCCGGTACGAACGCTCGAAGGCGTCCCGGGCCTCGGCGGGAGTCCGGTCCCGGTCCCGTTCGGACAGGAACCGGTTGACGTCGTCGATCTCCATCTCGGCGTAGCCCTCGGGGAGGTCCATGACGCCCTCCTCGACCTGCCCGCGCAGCCGGCACAGGACGATCTCGTGCCAGGCGGCCAGGTGGCTGAGCTGGTCCTTGGGCGACCACACACCTCCCTCGCCGGGCGTCTCCATCCGGTCGGCAGGAATGGCGGCGAAGGCCCGGTCCAGCTCTGCCTTTCCCTCCTGGATCCGCGCCAGCAGCTGGTCTCGTTCCACGGGCGCCGATGCTAGCGGGGGATGGCGTTATCGGCCGGGATGGCCGGCGGGTCGGGAGGGAGGTCCGACCCACCGGCGGTCATCGCCTGGCCCGGGCGGGGTCTTTGAGGTACAGCGCGTGCTGGGTGCGGACCTCCTGGCGGGAGGCCAGCACGGCGTCCTCGACGTCGGGGGGGAGCGTCCGGCTCTCCACCAGGTCCGAGATCTTCTGCGGGTCCACCGAGAGGGCCCGCTCCCAAAGGCCGAGGGGCTCCAGGATCTGCCGCAGGCGGCGTCCGTCCGGAGCCGTGACGTGCTGCGGCCGCCGGTCGATGGCCGAGCCGTCCGAGGCGAACAGCCGCCGGTACCCGTGCTCCTCGCAGAAGGCGTTGATGAAGGCAGCGAGCTCGTCCATGCGCCTCCACCCCACCCGGTTCTCGCGCTTCAGCCGGACCCACTCGTCCACGATCTCGGTCATCCGGGGCGCCGGGTCGCCGCCCTCCTTCTCGAACTTGTGGCGGAACACCGGGCACAGGGCCTGGTAGTCGCACCAGTTGCACAGCGGGTTCTCCCGGGGCTCGAACTTCCCGTCGGCGATCCGCTCCGCCACCACGGCGATCCGGCGGCGGAGCTCGTCGGCGTCGGCGGCCGTCCGCGACGTGGTCATGCGCTGGCCCGGCAGCAGGAAGTACAGGGTCAGCCGCTCCGGCTCGATGCCCCAGACCTCCTTGGCCGCCAGGAAGTAGATGGAGAGCTGGAGGTCCCGGTGCACCACCGCGGCGGGAGGGAGCCGCCGGCTCGTCTTGTAGTCGATGATCTCGTACCCCCCGCCGGGGATGCGGTCCAGGCGATCGATGGTCCCGTTGATCTGGACGCCCTCGACCTCGATGTGGAACCGGAACTCCAGGGCTGCCGGGATCCGGAAGTCTTCGGCGTTGTCCAGGTGGTACTGGGCCAGGACCTGCCGCGCGTGGTCGCGGTACATCCGCTCCTCGGCCTCGGCGCCGAACCCCTCGGACACCCACACGCCGTCGAGCAGCTCGTGCAGCTCCTCGAGGCTGGGCGCCACCGGGACCGGCCGATTGTGGAAGTGGTACAGGGCCTGGTGCAGCGAGTCCCCGAACGACAGCGCCGGGGACGGCTGCGACGGCACCCGGTCCTCGTACTGGAACTTGAACTTGGCCGGGCAGGTCTCGTAGGTCGAGATGCTGGAGTAGGAGAGCCTCATGTGATCAGCGCCGTTGACTCCGTGGGGTCGCCGGGAGTATAAGTCGGTGAGCCGGAGAATTACAAGAGTGTGATTATCCACAGGGGTTTTCCCCCGGGTGTGGACAATGGGATCCGGCACCTTCCCCGCGGTATGACTGGCTGACGGGACACATGAGCGACAAGGGCTTCGTCCACCTGCACACGCACTCCGAGTACTCCCTGCTGGACGGGGCTTCCCGTGTCGACGCCCTGTTCGAACGGGCCGCCGCGTTCGAGATGCCGGCCCTGGCACTCACCGATCACGGGGTGATGTTCGGCTCGCTCGAGTTCTACGAGGCGGGGCTCCAGGCGGGCGTGAAGCCGATCCTGGGCGTGGAGGCGTACGTGGCCCCAGGAAGCCGGTTCGACCGCGCCCCCGGCGAGAACGAGGAGAAGTACCGGCACCTCACCATCCTGGCCTCGAACGAGACCGGCTACCGGAACCTCCTCCGCCTGGTCACCGACGCCGCGCTGGAGGGCTTCTACCACCGGCCTCGCATCGACAAGGAGCTGCTGGCCGAGCGGTCCGAGGGCCTGATCGGCCTGTCGGGGTGCCTGGCCAGCGAGGTGGCCCGGCAGCTGGTGGGGGGGCAGGACCGGAAGGCCGCGGAGGCCGCGGCCACCTATCGGGACGTGTTCGGGCCCGGCCGGTTCTTCCTGGAGATCCAGGACCACGGGCTGGCGGAGCAGCGGCTGGTCCTTCCCGGCCTGGCCGGCCTGTCCCGGGAGCTCGGGATCCCGCTCGTCGCCACCAACGACATCCACTACACCGAGCGCGAGCACGCCAAGCCCCACGACGTGCTGCTGTGCATCCAGCAGCAGAAGGTCCAGACGGACACCAACCGGCTGAAGTTCGAGACCGACGAGTTCTTCATGAAGTCGGCGGCGGAGATGCGCGAGGTGTTCCGGGAGTTCCCGGAGGCCTGCGAGGCGACGCTGGACATCGCGGAGATGTGCGACCTGAAGCTGTCCTACGGCGAGCTCCACGTGCCCTGGTTCGAGCCGCCGAACGGCATGGCCCAGGAGGACTATCTCCGGCAGCTCGTCCTGGCCGGCGCCCGAGAGCGCTACGGCGCAACGCTTTCTGACGAGGTCGCCCGGCGGATCGACTACGAGCTGGACGTGATTTGCCGGATGGGGTTCGCCGGCTACTTCCTGATCGTGTGGGACCTCATCCGGTTCGCCCGGGACTCCGGGATCCGGGTGGGCCCCGGTCGGGGGTCCGCGGCCGGGTCGGTGGTGTCGTACTCGCTGCGGATCACCGATCTCGACCCGCTTCGGTACGGCCTGATCTTCGAGCGGTTCCTGAACCCCGAGCGAAAGCAGATGCCCGACATCGATATGGACTTCGACGAGCGCCGGCGAGACGAGGTCATCCGGTACGTGGCGGTCAAGTACGGCACCGACCACGTGGCGCAGATCATCACGTTCCAGACCATCAAGGGGAAGCAGGGCATCCGCGACGCGGCGCGGGTCCTGGGGTATCCGGCGTCGATCGGCGACCGGCTGTGCAAGATGTACCCGCCGGCCGTGCTGGGCCGGGAGAAGCCCATCGAGCAGGCCCTCCAGGAATCGCCCGAGCTGCACGACGCCTACGACAGGGAGCCGGAGGCCCGCGAGATCGTGGACACGGCGCGGGCACTGGAAGGGCTCCGCCGCGAGGACTCGGTGCACGCGGCCGGTGTGGTCATCGGCGACGCCCCGCTCGTGAACTACATGCCGCTCAAGCTGTCCAAGGACTCCCGGGACGATTCGCGGCGCGTCGTCACCCAGTTCGACATGCACGGCGTCGAGAAGCTTGGCCTCCTGAAGATGGACTTCCTGGGGATTCGGAACCTCTCGGTGATCGAGGACACGCTGAAGCTGTTGCGACGCAAGGGGATCGAGCTCGACATCGACCACGTCGCGCTCGACGACGAACCCACCTACGAGATGCTCCGGCTCGGGGACACCACCGCGGTGTTCCAGCTGGAGGGCGCCGGGATGCGCTCACTGACCAAGCAGCTCGCTCCCGACCGGTTCGAGGACATCATGGCGCTGATCTCGCTGTACCGGCCCGGACCGCTGGGCATGGGAACCCACATCGAGTACGCCGAGCGCAAGCACGGGCGGAAGCCGGTGGAGTATCCGCACCCCGATCTCGCGGAGATCCTGTCCGACACCTACGGCGTGATCGTGTACCAGGAGCAGGTCATGCAGATCGCGGTGCGCATGGCCGGCTACTCCATGGGCGAGGCGGACCTGCTGCGCAAGGCCATGGGCAAGAAGATCCGGGCCGAGCTGGCCAAGCACCACGAGGTCTTCGTGGAGCGCTGCGTCGAACGCGGGTACGAGCGCAGGCTGGCGGAGAGCATCTTCGACCTCATCACGCCCTTCGCCGACTACGGGTTCAACGCGCCGCACGCCTGCGCGTACGCGTACGTCGCCTACCAGACCGCCTTCCTCAAGGCCCACCACCAGGTGGAGTACATGTCGGCGCTCCTCACCAGCGTGAAGGACGACAAGGACAAGAAGCCCTACTACCTGAACGCGTGCCGGCTGATGGGGATCGAGGTGCTGCCGCCGGACGTGAACGAGTCCGAGCTGGACTTCGCGCCCGTGCCGGGCGCGGACGAGCGGCGGGTCCGCTACGGCCTCTCCGCGGTGCGCAACGTCGGCGCGGGCGCCGTGGCCCAGATCATCGAGGCCCGCAAGGGCGATGGTCCGTTCGCCTCGTTCACCGAGTTCTGCCGCCGCGTCGAGCCCGGTGTCCTGAACAAGAAGATGATCGAGAGCCTGATCTGGGCGGGCGCGTTCGACTCGCTCGGCTACACGCGCCGGGGCCTGGCGGAGGGCTACGAGAAGGTCCTCACGCCGATCCTGTCCGATCGCAGGGCCGAGGCCATCGGGCAGGACTCCCTGTTCGGCGGCGAGGCCGGGCCGGCCATGGAGATCGACGAGTCCGTGGTGGCGGCGGAGGAATACGACAAGCCCATCCTGCTCCGGTTCGAGAAGGAGATGCTGGGCGAGTTCGTGACCGACCACCCGCTGCTGGCGATCAAGGAGCGATTGGAGGCCCAGACGGACCTCGAGATCGTGGAGGTGGCCGGCCTCGGCGACGGTGACGTGGTCACGGTGGGCGGTATCGTCGGCGCGGTGGCCCGCCGCTACACGAAGCGCAGCGAGCCGTACGCGCTGTTCCGGCTGGAGGACCTCGGGGGCGGCGTCGGCGTGGTGGCCTTCCCGGGCGTGTACGAGAAGGCGGTCGACCTGATCCAAACGGACCGCATCGTGCTGGTGAAGGGCCGGGTGGACCTGCGGGGCCGCGAGCTCCAGCTGGCCGCTCTCGACATCCGGGAGTTCGACGGCGACGACTCGCCGCCCGTTCGCGTGGGGGCGGCCCGCATCGTGGTGGACGTCCCGGCGGACAGCTGCACCGGAGCGTTCCTGGCGAAGCTGAAGGAGGTCCTGGCCCAGTATCCCGGCCGGACCCCGGTCACCATCCGGTACCTGGGCTCGAACGGCGTCACGCCGTTCAAGGTGGGGAACGGCTACTTCGTCGACGCGTCGGCCGGCCTGCTCTCGGAGCTCCGCATGCTGTGCGGCCCCGAGTGCGTCCGGATCGATGAGGCCGCGCCGGCGGTCCCCGCCCGCGTCTGAGGCGGTAGGGTTCGCCCGGTGGAGGCGGAACGGGAGGTGCTCGCGCTCGAGCCCATCGCCGACGATCCCGAGGTCGGGCGGTGGCTGTCGGCGATGGAGGACGCCCGGCGGGACACGCTGCGCGAGCTGGAAGGGCTTGCGCACGAGGCGCTCGACTGGCGGCCGATCGGGGGCCAGAACACGATCGGCACGCTGCTGTACCACATCGCCCTGGTCGAGGCGGACTGGCTCCTGACGGACATCCTCGGCCCGGACGGAGCCCGGTTGTGGCCGCGTGACCTGCTTCCGTTCGACGACCGGGACGCCGACGACCGGCTCACCCAGGTGGCCGGGGAGACGCTCGAGCGGCATCTGGAACGGCTCCGGGCGGTGCGGTCGCTGTTCCTGGAGCAGATGCGGCCGATGCCGGTCGAGGACTTCCACCGCCTTCGGACGCGCGAGCGCTTCGACGTGGCGGCGGACTGGGTGGTGCATCACCTGCTCCAGCACGAGGCCGAGCACCGGGCGCAGGTCGCCGCGCTGCGGGACGCTCGGGCGCAGGCCTGAGTCCCGGCTCGCCGTGCCCTTCGAGGTCATCCCGGCCATCGACCTGGTCGACGGTGGGCTGGGGCGGGTGCGGGCCGGCCGGCCCGTGCCGGTGGACGCGTTCCAGGGGGACCCGCTGGCGGCGGCGGCCGCATTCGTGGAAGCGGGCGCACGATGGATCCACGTCGTGGACACGGACCTCGCCTTCACGGGAAGACCGTCCGGGCTGGAGGTGATACGCGCGATCGCCGGGCTGGCGGTGCGGGTCCAGGCCAGCGGGGGGCTGCGAACCGACGAGGACATCGACGCGGTGCTCGATGCCGGGGCGGCCCGAGCCGTGCTGGGGTCGGCGGCCCTCCAGGACCTGGACCACGCGGCCGAGTTGATCGGACGCCATGGCGAGCGGCTTGCCGTGGGGCTCGAGGTCGACGGTGAGGCCATTCGGCCCCGGGGACGCGGTGGCGGCGGTGGCGGCACGTGGCTGGTCGACGCCGTCCTTCCCCAGCTCGTGGCGAGCGGGGCCACTCGGTTCGTGGTCACGTCGGTGGCGCTGGTGGGGGAACGCTCGGGGCCGGACCTCGGGGCGATCCGGGCCGTGGCCCGGGCCGCCGGGCGCCCGGTGATCGCGGCCGGCGGCATCGCCACGGTCGCGGACCTGGAGGCGCTGGCGGCGGCCGCGCCGAACGTGGAGGGTGCCATCGTGGGGTCGGCCCTGTACGAGGGCGGCCTGGACCTGGCCGGCGCCATCCGCGCCATGGGGGCGGACTGAGGGGCGCCGGGCGAGGCGCGAGCGCGCCACATCCGGCGCGGTACCGTTCACATCAACACCACAATTCCTTCGAGGGACGTTCTCCTCGTTCCCGTATGTTCGTCCAGGGAGACCGATGGAACCAGGGGAGACGTCCATGCCGCCGACCACGACCGAACAGAGTCCCGCCCGCATCACCGGCACGGCCGCCCGGGCCGTCGAGCTGGTCAAGGTGTTCGGCGAGGGCGACGCCGCCGTGCGGGCCCTGGCCGGGATCGACGTCGAGTTCGCGGCCGGGCGCTACACCGCCATCATGGGGCCGTCGGGCTCGGGCAAGTCAACTCTGCTGCACTGCATGGCGGGCCTGGACACGCCGACCTCCGGCCACGTGTTCATCGGCGACGTGGACCTCACCACGCTCCCCGAGAAGAAGCTCACCCAGCTCCGGAGGGACCGGGTGGGGTTCGTGTTCCAGGCCTTCAACCTGGTCCCCACCCTCACGGCGGCCGAGAACATCACGCTGCCCATGGACATCGCCGGACGGAAGCCCGACCGGGAATGGGTCGACCGCGTCATCCAGATCGTGGGGCTGTCGGACCGCCTGTCGCACCGGCCGTCCGAGCTCTCGGGCGGGCAGCAGCAACGGGTGGCCGCGGCCCGGGCCCTGGCCAGCCGGCCGGACATGGTGTTCGCCGACGAGCCCACCGGGAACCTCGACACGAAGGCCAGCGCGGAGCTGCTGGAGTTCCTGCGGCGGGCGGTGCGGGAGTTCGGCCAGACCATCGTGATGGTCACCCACGACCCCACCGCGGCGAGCTACGCGGACCGCGTGGTGTTCCTGGAGGACGGCCGGGTCATCGACGAGCTCCAGGATCCGACCGCGGAGCGCGTGCTGGACCGGATGAAGTCGCTCGGGACGGCCTGAGCCATGTGGCGGGCCACCCTCAAGGGCATCCTCGCGCACAAGGTCCGTCTGGCCCTGACGGCGCTGGCCGTCGTGCTGGGCGTGGGGTTCGTGGCGGGCTCGTACGTGCTGACGGACACCATGGGACACGCCTTCGACGGCCTGTTCGCGCAGATCGACACCGGTGTCGCCGTGGTGGTGGAGGGCATTCCGAAGTTCACGGACTCGGGGCCCGGCGGGGGCGAATCGGGCCTGGCGGAGCGCGTCCCCGCCTCCGTGCTGGACCGGATCCGGCAGGTGCCGGGGGTCCGGGTCGCCGCGGGCGACCTGAGCGGCTACGCGCAGCTCGTGGACAAGCACGGGAAGGCCATCACCACCGGGGGGGCGCCGACGCTGGGGGTGACCTGGTTCGACGATCCCACGCTGAACCCGCTCCGGCTCCGGGAGGGCTCGCCCCCGCGAGGGCCCGGCCAGATCGTGGTGGACGCGGCCACGGCCTCGAAGTACGGATTCCACGTCGGCGACAAGGTGAAGGTCCTGCTCCAGGGTCCGCCCATGGAGGCGACCATCACCGGCATCGCCGGGTTCGGCGAGTCCGACAGCCTCCTGGGGGCCACCCTGGTGGCGTTCGACCCCCAGACGGCGCAGCAGGCCCTCCAGGGCAACGGCCGGTGGGACGACATCCGGGTCGCGGCGCAGCCGGGCGTGTCGGCGACCGATCTCCGCGACCGGATCCAGCGCGTCCTGCCGAGCGGCTACGAGGCCAAGACCGGCTCGCAGGCGGCGCAGTCGTCGTCGGAGGACATCAAGAAGAACCTCTCGTTCTTCAACATCGCGCTGCTCGTGTTCGCGGGGATCTCGCTGTTCGTGGCGGCGTTCACCATCTTCAACACGTTCTCGATCCTGGTGGCCCAGCGGACCCGCGAGCTGGCCCTGCTCCGGGCCCTGGGCGCGAGCACCCGTCAGGTCCGGCGCTCCGTGCTGGTCGAGGCCGTGATCGTCGGAGTGATCGCCTCGGGGGTGGGGCTGGGGTTCGGGCTGGTGATCGCCCTCGGCCTGGAGGGCCTGCTGAAGGCGTTCGGGATCGGCCTGCCCACCACCACGCTCCAGGTCCTTCCCCGGACCATCGTGGTCGCGCTGATCGTGGGGACGGTGACGACCGTGGTGGCCTCGGTGGTCCCGGCGTACCGAGCGTCCCGCGTCTCGCCCATGGCCGCCCTGCGCGACCAGCAGACCGGCGCGGGCGGGTCGATCCGGACTCGCGTCCTCGCCGGCGCCCTGGTCACCCTGGCCGGGGTGGGGGCGCTGATGCTGGGGCTGTTCGGGAGCACCTCGAACGGCGCCTCGCTGGTGGGACTGGGCGCGGCGGGGGTGTTCCTGGGCGTGGCCATGCTGGGGCCGCTGGTGGCCCGGCCCATGGCCGCGGCCATCGGCTGGCCCCTTCGGCGCATCGCGGGGAAGCTGGGGCGCGAGAACGCCATGCGGAACCCGCGCCGGACCGCTTCCACCGCGGCGGCGCTCATGATCGGGCTCGGCCTGATGGCGTTCGTCAGCATCTTCGCGGCATCCATCAAGGCCTCGGCCGACCGGACTCTGCGGGAGACCCTGAAGGCCGACTACATCGTGAGCACCTCGCAGTTCGTCGGGTTCAGCCCGGCGGTGGCCGACGCGCTCCGGTCGAACCCCGCGTTCTCGGCCGTGGAGGAGCTCCGGCAGGGCTCGTTCGGCGTCAACGGCTCGGGGGAGTTCCTGACCGCCACGGACCCGTCGACCCTCACCCGGGTGGCCGACGTGAAGATGCTCTCGGGAAGCGTCTCGGCGCTGGGCGACCGCGGCATGCTGATCTCGAAGAAGACCGCCGAGGCGCACGACTGGACGGTGGGGGACGTGGTCCCGGCGCAGTTCGCCCGGACCGGCCGCCAGGACCTCGAGGTCGCGGGGGTGTACGACAACAACGACCTCCTGGGCGGGTACGTGGTCTCGCTCGGGACCTACGAGCGCAACTTCATCCAGCAGCTCGACCAGAACGTGCTGGTCACGGTGGCGCCGGGGACGACCCCGGCCGCCGCGAAGCAGGCCGTCACTCGGGTGGCCGGCGAGTTCCCCGGCGTGCGGATCCAGGACCAGGCGCAGTTCCGGCAGACCACCGAGAAGCAGGTCGACCAGCTCCTGGGGCTCATCGTGGCCCTGCTGGGCCTGGCCGTGGTGATCGCGCTGTTCGGGATCGTGAACACCCTGGCCCTGTCGGTGTTCGAACGGACCCGCGAGATCGGGCTGCTCCGCGCGGTGGGGATGGCCCGGAGCCAGGTCCGGTCCATGATCCGCTGGGAATCGGTCATTACCGCGGTGTTCGGCGCCGTGCTCGGCGTGGCCGTGGGCGTGTTCTTCGGGTGGGCCATGGTCCAGGCGCTGCACGACTCCGGCGTGACGGTGCTCTCCATCCCGGGCCGGCAGCTGGTGCTGTTCATCGTGGTGGCGGCGTTGGGGGGGATGCTGGCGGCGGTGTTGCCCGCCCGCCGGGCCGCCAGGCTGAACGTGCTGGAGGCCATCTCCACCGAGTAGGCCGGAGCCGTCCGCTCGGCCACTACACTGGCCGGACCGTGGGGTTCCTGACCGACGTCGTCGAACGGATTCGTCGCGACCTCGAGCGCTCGCCGCTGGACGAGGCCTCCTTGCTGGTCCGGGCCTCGGCCATGCCGCCGGCCCGGGACTTCGCGGTGGCGCTGCGGTCCGCGCGGCCGGCGGTGATCGCGGAGGTGAAGCGGGCCTCCCCGTCCGCCGGACCGATCGCGGAAGCCGAGCCCGGGTCGCTTGCGCGGGCGTACGAGGCCGGGGGAGCGGCGGCCATCTCCGTGCTGACCGAGCCGTACCACTTCCACGGCTCGCTCTCCGACCTCCGCGCGGTCCGGCTGGCCTGCCGCCTGCCCGTCATGCGGAAGGACTTCCTGGTCCACCCCGCCCAGGTCATCGAGTCGCGGGCCGCCGGGGCCGACGCCGTGCTGCTGATCGCGGCCTGCCTGTCGCCATCGGAGCTGGACGCGATGCTGGCCACGGCGGCGGACGCCGGCATGGCGGCCCTGGTGGAAGCGCACTCGGAGGCCGACCTGGACAAGGTGCTGGGGGCCGGGGCGCCGATGGTGGGGGTCAACGCGCGTGACCTGGAGACGCTGGAGGTGGACGAAGACCTCGCGGTCGCGCTGGCCCGGCGGGTTCCGGCGGACCGGATCGTGGTGTTCGAGAGCGGGATCTCCCGGCGCGAGCAGGTGGAGCGGGCGGTGGAGGCGGGAGCATCGGCGGTCCTGGTGGGGGAAGCGCTCATGCGATCACCCGACCCCGGCGCCAAGATTCGCGAGCTCCGGGGCGCCGCGGTCCCGGTCCGGCCGTGAGCGGTCCGGCGACCTCGACGCTCCCCGACGAGCGAGGCCGGTTCGGCCGCTTCGGCGGACGGTACGTCCCCGAGGTGCTGGTCCCGGCCCTGGACGAGCTGGCCCGCGCGTGGTCGTCGCTCCAGGACGACCCGGAGTTCCGGGGGGAGCTCGACGCACTGCTGAGGGACTACGTGGGCCGGCCCACACCGCTGACGTTCGCGGCGCGCCTGTCCGAGCAGACCGGCTACCGGGTGTTCCTGAAGCGCGAGGACCTCGCGCACACCGGTGCACACAAGATCAACAACACCATGGGTCAGGTGCTGCTGGCCCGGCGGCTGGGGAAGCGACGGATCATCGCCGAGACCGGCGCCGGCCAGCACGGCGTGGCCACCGCGACCGCCTGCGCGATGTTCGGATTGCCGTGCGTTGTGTACATGGGGGAGGAGGACACCCGCCGGCAGGCCGTGAACGTGGACCGGATGCGCCTGCTGGGCGCCGAGGTGGTCTCGGTGAGGTCGGGTTCCCGGACCCTCAAGGACGCCATCAACGAGGCCCTCCGGGACTGGGCGGCGAGCGTCCAGGACACCCATTACGTCGTGGGGTCGGTGGTCGGTCCGCATCCGTTCCCGGCGATGGTCCGGGACTTCCAGCGGGTCATCGGGGACGAGGCGCGCCGCCAGTTCCAGGAAGCCGACGGCGGCCTGCCGGACGCCGTGGTGGCGTGCGTCGGCGGGGGATCGAACGCCATCGGGATGTTCACGGCGTTCGTGGGCGGTGGTGCCCGGCTGGTCGGCGTGGAGGCCGGGGGCCGCGGGTCCGGGTCGGGGGAGCACTGCGCGTCGCTCTCGGCAGGGCGTCCCGGGGTCCTGCACGGGGCGCTGTCGTACCTGTTGCAGGACCAGGCCGGCCAGGTCGTCTCGACCCACTCCATCTCGGCGGGCCTGGACTACCCGGGGGTGGGGCCAGAGCACAGCTTCCTGAAGGACGCCGGGCTGGCCGAGTACACCAGCGCGACGGACGCCGAGGCGCTCGAGGGGTTCGTGGCGCTGGCCCGAGCCGAGGGCATCCTGCCGGCCCTGGAGCCGGCCCACGCCATCGGGTGGCTGCTTCGCCGGCCCCTCCCGGAGGGCTCGTCCGTGCTGGTGTGCCTGTCCGGCCGGGGGGACAAGGACCTGGAGACCGTCCGCGCGGCCCTGGGCGGGGAGGTCCCCGACGCCGTGCCCCCGGGGCGTGGCTGACCTCGACCTGGAGGCGGCGCTGCGGCGGCGCCTCGACGTCGGCGGCCGCGCGTTCGTGCCCTACGTGACCGGCGGCCTGCCGTCGGTGACGACGGATGTCCTGCGGGGACTGGAGGCGGCTGGCGCTGATGCCATCGAGGTCGGGATCCCGTTCTCCGACCCGGTCATGGACGGGCCGGTCATCCAGGAAGCCTCCCAGCGGGCGCTCGAGGCCGGAGCGACCCCGGACCGGGTGCTGGACCTGGTGGGGGAGGCCTCGGTCGGGGTGCCCGTCGTGGCCATGACCTACCTGAACCCGGTCCTGGCCCTGGGGTTCGACGTGTTCCTGCGGCGAGCGGTCGACGTGAGGCTGGCCGGGGTCCTCGTGCCGGACCTGCCCGTGGACGAGGCCGAGGAGTGGCGGTCGGCGTGTGCCGAGCACGGCGTCGCGTCGGTGTTCCTGGCTGCGCCAGGGACGGACGCCGGACGGCTGGGACTCATCGCGGAGGCCTCGAGCGGATTCGTCTACTGCGTCTCGACCTACGGGGTGACCGGCGAGCGGAAGGTGCTGGCCCAAACGGCCCGCGACCTCGTGGAATCGCTCCGGCCGCTCACCGACCGCCCGCTGCTGGTGGGCGTGGGGGTCGGATCGCCGGAGCAGGCCGCCACCGCGTGTGAGTTCGCCGATGGCGTGGTCGTCGGCACCGCGCTGGTCCGCAAGCTGCTGGAGGAAGGTCCGGAGTCCTGCCTGGCCCTGGCCGCCCAGTTCCGCCGGGCCATTCCTGCCGGTCCCTGAGCTTCGCCTTCCACCCTTCGTGCCGGGAGAGGGACTCGAACCCTCACGCCCTTTCGGGCAGCGCCTTTTGAGAGCGCCCGGTCTACCAGTTTCCGCATCCCGGCCTGAAACGGACAAAGGGCCCATGCCCCGGCCGAACCTAGGGTACCCGTGGAGGGCGGGCTCGGGCGGCAGTTCGGCACAGCGCTGACTCGAGTGCGACCAAGGCCGACATCTGGGGACGCTACCTGGACGTGGCGCACTGGAGTGACTGGCCTCCCGGGCTTCCCGTAGGCAGGTTCCGGCTCGTCGGCGTGGAACCGGAGAGGATGTTTGCCGTGGGGGGCCTTCCCGATGGTGTCGACCGCCTGGCGAGCACGACAGCAGGTTGACGCTGCGCCCCCGGAAAACGACCGCAAGGGGCCCCGCCCACCCGCGGACCTCCAAGACCGAGACACCACCGCTCCGACCGCCCTTCCGGCCCGCCCTCCACCTGGTTGGCGGCCGTCCAAGCCAGCGGTCGGGTGGTACTCGTACAACCAACCTGGGGGTCGATGCTGGGCCACGACTGGCCTGACCGGCTTTCGCTTCGCTCCCCGTTTTGTGATAGGAACCGCCGGACAGGAAGGCAAGGGGAAAGGAGGGGAGGCTTTGCGATCTCGTAAGAACGTATTGCGGGTGCTCGCCGTGGTGGCGGTACTGATGCTCGTGGCCACCGCCTGCAAGAAGAAGTCAACCACGACGCCGGCTGGGACGAGCGGGTCCAGCGGTCCGGCTACCAAGATCGCGGTGACGGTGTACGGACAGGGTGCTTGGACCGGCCCGTACAACTATCTGGTGATCCCGTCGGAACAGGGGGCGCAGCTGCACTTCAAGGAGTGCAACGCGGACCCGAGCTTCCCGGCGACGGTCACCTTCAAGCCGGCCGACACCCAGGGCGACGGCAGCCAGGCTCCGCCTGTCGCGCAGACCGTGGTGACCGACCCCAACACGGTGGCCGTGGTGGGACCGGCGTTCTCGGGCGAGACCCGGGCGGTCGGTGACACCTACAACCAGGCCCAGATCCCGTTCATCACCCAGTCGGCGACGGCTGTTGACCTGGCCCAGAACGGGTGGGACTACTGGTACCGCACGGTCGGCAACGACGACGTGCAGGGCGGCAACGACGGCAAGTTCGAGGCCCAGATCATCAAGTCGAAGAAGTTGTTCATCTCGAACGACACGTCGGACTACGGCCAGCCGCTGTCGCTGACCGTGAAGAAGCTGGCCCAGCAGGGCGGCGTGCAGATCGTCGGCACCGAGGGCGTCGCCGCCACCGACGACTACTCGGCCTTCATCAGCGACGTGAAGGCGTCGGGGGCCGACTCGCTGTTCTACGGCGGGTACGACGCCGACTTCGCCAAGATCGTGAAGCAGGCAAAGGCCGCCGGCCTGAACATCAACTTCATGTCGGGTGACGGCTCGGTCTCGTCCACGTTCCTCAGCTCCGCGGGATCAGCGGCCGAGGGCACGTACCTGAGCATCCCGGCCAACCTGGGCGGCGACTTCGTCCAGAAGTACGACCAGGAGTACGGGAGCAAGGCGTCCGTGGTCCCGGTGTACGCCGCCGAGGGATACGACGTGGCCGGGCTGATCTGCGCGGGCATCTCGGACGCGGTGTCCAAGGGGGCCACCGACCCGGCGTCCGTCCGGGCCGGCATCAAGACCTACCTGGACAGCCTGACCACGTCCAGCCCGTACGTGGGAGTGGCCAAGGCGATTGCGTTCGACCCGTCCACGCACGAGATCGCTGCGACGGACATCAACGCGCTGCTGTACTTCTACCAGGTCAAGGGCGGCAAGTTGGCACCGCTCGGGAACGCGTCAACGGTTCTCGGGGCCTAGCTCCACCGCAGTTCAGGATGTGAGGAAGGGCAGACGGAGCGTCTGCCCTTCCTCTATCCTTCGGCCGGCACGGGGTCACGGGGGAGCGGGTGGACTGTCTCCACAGCATCTACCACCAGTTCTGGGACCAGACGAGGAACGGCCTCACCCTGGGGGCGATCTACGCAATGATCGCCCTCGGCTACACGATGGTCTACGGAGTGCTCCAGCTCATCAACTTCGCGCACTCCGAGGTCTTCATGGTCTCCACCGTTGTCACCCTGTACGCGTTCCGGAACTGGTTCGGCATCACCCATCCCCTGGGAGGGATCCTGCTGGCGCTGGTCCTGGTGGGGGCCCTCATCCCGGCCATGCTCTCCTCGGGCGTCACTGCCCTGACCCTGGAGCGGTTCGCGTACCGGCCGCTCCGAAGGCGGGGAGCACCGCGGCTGGCCTTCCTCATCAGCGCCATCGGGGCCTCGCTGACCATCCAGTACCTGTTCGTGCTCATGGACGGCCGGCACTACCTGCTCTTCTACCGGCTCCCCGCGCTGCTCGGCCCCAGCCCCCAACCGCTCCCCACGGTGATGGAGCCGAAGACGGCCTTCACGCTCTTCGGAACCGACTTCCAGAACACCCACCTGCTGGTGATCGGGGTCTCCGTCGTGATGATGTTCGTCCTCGACCGGTTCGTCCGCACGACCCGGCTGGGGCGGGGCATCCGGGCCGTGGCCCAGGACGTCGAGACGGCCTCGATGATGGGTGTGAACATCGACCGGGTCATCGTCACCACGTTCTTCATCGGTGGCCTCATGGCCGGGGCGGCCGGGCTGCTGTACGTTGGCATCTTCCCCGCGGTCCCCGCCTTCTGGTTCATCGGCTTCACCCCCGGCATCAAGGCCTTCACCGCGGCCGTCCTCGGCGGCATCGGCAACATCCGCGGTGCGATGCTGGGCGGTTTCGTGCTCGGCATGGTGGAGGCGTACTCGGTCCCTTGCTTCGGCGCGCAGTGGACCGACGTGGTGTCGTTCGTCGTCCTGGTCCTGGTCCTGATGTTCCGCCCGACCGGGATCTTGGGCGAGCAGGTGAGGGCCTGACGTGGCGGACCGTCCTCCCTCCTCGCCGCCGCCCCAGCCTCCCCGGGCCCCCGCGCCGAGGCGGAGCAACTGGCGCCAGGCGGGCACTCGCGCCAACGAGGTCACCACGGCGGCCCGCAAGCGGATGGCCGGGGCGACCCGGGAGGTCCTGTCCCCGGTGGGCAGGGGCACGGCGGTCTTTCGAGCCTGGGCGGACCGGCACCGAAGGTGGTCCTATCCGCTGGCCGGCGCCGTCGGGGTCGGCGTCGCGGCGATCCTTCCGTTCCTGAGCACGTGGTTCACGCTCCCCGACTGGCTCCAGCGGGCCACGTCGGGATCGGCGCTGGCCCGGGTGGGCCTGTTCGCCCTGTTCGCCCTCGGGCTGAACGTGGTGGTCGGCTTCGCCGGGCTGCTGGACCTCGGCTACGTCGCCTTCTGGGCCATCGGGTCGTACACGGCGGGGCTCCTCACGGGGGCGGGGACCTTCTCCAAGGGCCTGAACGCCAGCCCGCCGACGGTGACGTTCCTGGACAAGCCCATGTGGCATGCCTGGATGTGGCTCATCATCCTGGCCGCGCTGCTGGTGGCGGTGTTCGCCGGGGTCCTCCTGGGGTCGCCCACCCTTCGGCTCCGCGGCGACTACCTCGCCATCGTCACCCTGGGGTTCGGCGAGATCGTCCGGATCAGCGCGAACAACCTCGACTCGATCACGGTGGGACCCCGTGGCATCGCCTCCATCCCGCACCCGGCGATCCACGTGGGGAGCGTCAACCTGGTGTGGGGGACGTTCATCGACAACAAGTTCTACTGGCTGTTCTTGTCGTTCGTCGTGATCTGGATCGTGGCGATCCGGATGCTGGACCGGTCCCGGATCGGACGGGCGTGGGTGGCCATCCGGGAGGACGAGGTCGCCGCGGCGGCCATGGGCGTCCCGGTGCTCCGGATGAAGCTGGCGGCGTTCGCCATCGGCGCGTGCACCGCCGGGGTCGGTGGGGTGGTCTACGCCGAGCAGGTGAACTTCATCAACCCGCCGACGTTCGCGCTCATCCAGTCCATCCTCATCCTGAGCATGGTGGTGATCGGGGGCATGGGGTCCATCCCCGGAGCCATCCTCGGAGCCGCGGTGGTGACCCTGCTCCCCGAGATCTTCCGGGGGCTGGCCGACTACCGGTTCTTCCTGTTCGGGCTGGCTCTGGTCATCGTGATGATCTTCCGGCCGCAGGGACTCCTCCCCTCCAAGCGCCGAAAGGCCGAGCTGAAGGGCGGAGTCCGGGACGAGGGGCTCTTCGACGTGAGCCACGACGAGGCCACCACCTGATGGCGGCCGTCCTGGAAGCCGAGGGCGTGGCGAAGTTCTTCGGTGGGCTGGCCGCGCTCAATCACCTCGACATCCGGGTGGACGAGGGAGAGATCGTGAGCCTGATCGGGCCGAACGGCGCCGGGAAGACGACGTTCTTCAACCTGGCCACCGGGATCTCCCCGCCCACGGCGGGGGTCATACGGTTCCAGGGGCAGAACCTTCTCCAGCAGCGGTTCCTCGGCCTGGTGAACCGCAAGGTCCGGCCCTTCGAGATCAACCGCCGGGGTATCGGCCGCACCTTCCAGAACATCCGGCTGTTCCAGAACATGACGGCCCTCGAGAACGTGATCGTCGGGACCGACGCCCACCACCGGCAGAACGTGCTGGACGCCATCTTCCGGACCCCACGGCAGCGGCGGGAGGACCGGGAGGGGCAGGCGGAGGCGGAGCGGATGCTGGAGTTCGCCGGCATCCACAAGTACGCGAACGAGCTGGCGGGGAACCTCTCCTACGGGGACCAGCGACGGGTGGAGATCGCGCGGGCCCTGGCCACCAAGCCCAAGCTGCTCCTGCTCGACGAGCCGGCGGCCGGGATGAACCCGCCCGAGAAGGCGTCGCTGATGGGGCTGATCCAGAAGGTCCGGGACCAAGGCGTCACCGTGCTGCTCATCGAGCACGACATGAAGGTGGTCATGGGCATCTCCCACCGGGTCGTGGTGCTGGACTTCGGTGAGAAGATCGCCGAGGGGAAGCCGGAGGAGGTCCAGCGCGACCCCAAGGTCATCGAGGCCTACCTGGGACGGCAGGCCGCCGACGGGGAAGCCAATGGCAGCGATGCCGGCGGCGATGGCAACCGCGGCAGCGGCGAGGGCTCCGGCGATGGCTGAGCCCCTGCTCGAGCTCGAGCAGGTCATCGTGCGCTACGGCGGGATCGAGGCGGTCCGCGGGATCTCGCTGCACGTCGACCAGGGCGAGATGGTCACCCTGATCGGCGGCAACGGCGCCGGGAAGACCACCACGCTCAAGGCGATCTCGGGGACCAAGCGGGCCGCCGCCGGGTCGATCCTGTTCGAGGGGACGCGCATCGACCAGCTCCCGGCCCACCGCATCGTCGAGCTCGGCATCTGCCAGTCGCCCGAGGGCCGCAAGATCTTCCCGCGCATGTCGGTCCGGGAGAACCTGGAGATGGGAGCCTACGCGCGGCGGGGGGCGGGGGCGAAGGGCCTGAAGGACGACTACGAGCGCGTCTACACCCTGTTCCCCGTGCTCAAGGAACGGGAGAAGCAGCCCGGCGGGACCCTGTCCGGCGGCCAGCAGCAGATGCTGGCGATCGGGCGCGCCCTCATGGCCCGCCCCCGCCTGGTGATGCTGGACGAGCCGTCCATGGGACTCGCCCCCATCCTGGTGGAGAGCATCTTCGAGCTGCTCAAGGAGATCCACGAGCAGGGGACCACCATCCTGCTGGTGGAGCAGAATGCCCACATGGCGTTGAATATCGCCGACCGGGGATACGTCCTGGAGAGCGGCCAGATCGTTTTGGAGGACTCGGCCAAGAGCCTCCTCGGCAACGACCAGGTCCGCAAGGCGTATCTGGGAGAGGAGTGACGGCGCGGTTCGACCCTGTTGACTGCCCGCAGAGGAGGGGAAGGATGCACAGACGAAGGCGAATCATCGGGACGGTGGCGGTCGTGGCGGTCTTCGCCCTGGTCGCCTCGGCGTGCGCCAAGAAGAGCACGACCGTTCCCCCGGCAGCGACCGGGACGACCGGACCGACCGGGACGACGGGGTCTCCGACGGGTGCGACGGGGACGCCGATCCCGCAGTTCACTACGATCAAGTCCGGGGAGCTCTCGGTCGGATCGTGCCTCGACTACAAGCCCTTCGAGTTCACCGACCCCAACACGGGCGACATCACCGGGTTCGACATCGACATGATCGATGCGGTCGCCAATCGCCTGAACCTGAAGGTCACGTGGGTGAAGTCGAACTTCAACACCATCTTCACCGCCCTCGCCGCCAACAAGTTCGACGCGGTGGCGGCGGCGTCCACCATCACGCCGGAGCGCCAGCAGGTGATCGACTTCACCGTCCCCTACTTCCCCGGCGGGCAGTCGCTCACGGTCAACACGGCCAAGACCCCGGACATCGCGTCCACCGACGACCTCAAGAAGGGGGACGTGGTGGGGGTGCAGCGTGGGACCACCGGCGCCGACTACGCGCAGAAGAACCTGGCGCCGAAGGGCGTCCAGATCAAGACCTACGTGAACGCGCCCGACGCGTTCACCGACCTGGAGTCCGGGAGCATCGTGGGCGTCCTCAACGACGAGGGATCATCCCTCTTCGAGGCGGCCAGCCGTCCCGGCCTGAAGGTGGTCCAACCGATCGACACCGGGGAGTTCTACGGCTTCGCCGTCAGCAAGGACAACGCCGGACTCCTGGCAGCGATGAACCAGGCCTTGCAGGCCATCTACACCGACGGCACCTATGCATCGATCTTCTCGAAGTGGTTTCCGGGGCAGCCGGTCCCGGACCCGACGACCTTCGGGTCGTAGCCGGGAGGAGGAGCGTCTCGCGGGCGGGCCCGCGCTCCACGGAG